>CALBPO010000415.1 GCA_937899295.1 uncultured Opitutia bacterium | reverse complement strand
AAGGGGGAGCAGCAATTGGACGGCGCCGCTGGCTTTGTCAAGACGGCACCAGTGCAGCCCGTGGTTGTGGCCGAAACCGAGACCGAGGAGCAGAGGCTGGAGCGGGAGGCCTTCGCCAAGACAGCCAACAGCGTCACCCAGCGAGACTCACGATCATTCTGTATAAACAGGTTGGTCGGTAAAGGCTCTATAAGGATTTCAGACACAATATAACACTCGGGTGAACTTAGTTAGTTCATGAAATTGAAACCAAGCTCCTCCATAGTTAGAGCTAGCCTCTGGATTGGCAAGCCCATCACGTTTTCGATTGAACCTTCGACGGATTCGACAATCAACTCGCGACCAATTTGGATGCCATATGCGCCCGCCTTATCCAAAGGGTCAACGAGTTGAAAATACTGATTAATCCGAGCGTCATCCAGCTCCTGAAAGCGCACTCGACTGCACTCGACAAACACATGCGCCAAAGAACCTAAGTTCCAATACAGAGCGACCGCAGTATACACGGTATGGGTACGTCCAGAAAGCATTTGAAGCATACAGCGTGCGTCTTCCATGTCGGTCGGCTTGCTTAGCACCTGCTCGCCGAGTGCTACAGTCGTATCCGAACCTAGCACAAGTGCATCTGGCTCCAAATCAGACAAAGTGCAGGCCTTCAATTTGGCATTTTCTATTACCATCTCCTCAGGCCCTGAGCTGCCCGAGTCATCCTCCTCCACATGTGTTGGGCGAATTTCAAATCGAAGGCCCATACGGCGCATTAGCTCAGCGCGTCGCGGTGAAGCGGAAGCAAGATAAAATTGTTCTGGCTGTGTATCCATCAGTCTAAGTCATCACCCGTTCAGTCGACCCGTTCAAGGGAACAAAGGGCATCATCTCAAGCGAAGAGGGTCGTATTATAATCTGCACATCGATTGAAGAGCAACACTTAGACCGCACGCGCTTCTTTGCTACCTCCGCTGAATCTAAAGATGATAATAAGATCAAGCAGGAGACTTTAAGAATAGCGAATGTCTTGTATTCTCTAAACATAGAAAGTATTCCTAGGACTTGCGTGTAAGCAAGAATTCCAGCTAATTCTGCATCAGAGCTATTTGCCAGTAGCAGTTTTAGTAATTGTTCAAAATCCGCACATTCTATGAAAATCGGCATCGCACAAATCAACACTACCGTCGGCGACCTTTCCGGTAACTCACAACTCATCGTGAGTGCCTACAATTCCCTTGTCGCTGAGGGTGCGGAACTCATCCTATTTCCTGAACTCGCACTCTGTGGCTATCCACCGCGCGATTTACTGTTTAAATCACGTTTCGTCAGCGATATCAAAGACGCCCTTGAGTCCATCGCCCAACAAATCGGCGAAGTTCCTGCCGTGATCGGTTACGTGCAAGATCGCGGTTCATCTGTTACTGGGCGTCCCTTTTACAATGCGGCAGCATGGTGCGAATCAGGCAAAATCAGCGCGGTCGGGCGCAAGTCACTTTTACCAAGCTATGATGTCTTCGACGAAGAGCGCTACTTCGAACCAGCGGAAGGCCCCATGATCTATGAGTGGAAAGGGAAGAAGGTAGGTATTACGATTTGTGAAGACATCTGGACGCATCCCGACCTCCAGACCAGTCGGCGCTATTGCAATGATCCTCTAGGTGAGCTCGCTCAGCAAAAAATTGACCTCCTCCTAAACCTCTCGGCCAGCCCTTGGCACGAGGGTAAAAACGAAGCTCGCGAGCCACTCGTGCAAGACGCTTCTGAGCGTTGTGCTTGCCCTGTAATTTATTGCAATGCAGTTGGTGGGAACGACGAACTCATCTTCGATGGCGGTAGCCTCGCCGTTACCCCCGAGCGCGGACTCGTCACGGGACTCGCAGCCTTCCGCGCTGAGAACCACATCATCGACCTCGACAATCCAGTCGCTTACATCTCCGAACACTTCAATCCTAAGGGCAACACCGCTACACAAGACGCGCTCGTACTCGGCCTGCGCGATTATGCTTACAAAAGCGGCTTCAAGAAGGCCATCATCGGCCTGAGTGGCGGCATTGACTCCGCAGTCGTCGCCGCCCTCGCCGCCGAAGCCTTCGGAGCAGACCAAGTCATCGGCATCGCCCTGCCCTCCGTAATTTCTAGCCAACACAGTCGCGACGACGCCGCGGCGCTCGCCAATAATCTTGGCATTGAATACCACGAAGTTGCCATCTCTGACACAGTGGCCTCCGCTGAGTCCGCTTTGGGGGATCTTTTCGCCGGACGCGCCATTGATGTGACCGAGGAAAACATACAAGCTCGCGCCCGCGGCCTCCTCCTTATGGCCATGTCGAATAAGTTCGGCGCCCTTCTCCTCACCACCGGCAACAAGAGCGAAATAGCCGTCGGCTATTGCACACTTTACGGCGACATGTGCGGTGGTCTCGCCGTTATCTCCGATTTGCCTAAGATGAAAGTCTACGCCCTAGCCCGTCATATGAATACCGCTGCGGGCCGTGAGCTCATTCCGGTCAACACAATCGAAAAGCCTCCCTCCGCCGAGCTACGCCCCGATCAAAAAGACGAAGACTCCTTGCCTCCTTATCCCGCGCTCGATGGCATCCTGAGACTTTACGTCGAAGAAGGTCTCGCGCGCGCCGAGATCGTCGAGAAAGGCTACGAAGAGGCAGTTGTCGACGATATTGTCCGCAAAGTTGACCTCAACGAATATAAACGCAAACAAGCCGCCCCCGGCCTCAAAACCCCTCCCCTAGCCTTCGGCGTCGGGAGGCGTATTCCCATCGTACAGAAATATGTGAGCTAGTCGCTTCGCTCGAACATCGAACTTTCTCTAATGAATTCATCCGAACTACTCTTCCAACGCGCTCAGCAACTCATACCCGGTGGTGTGAACTCTCCTGTCCGTGCATTTCGTTCCGTCGGCGGCGCGCCCTTCTTTACCAAGCGCGCGAACGGCGCCCACCTGACTACAGCCGACGACGTCGAACTCATTGACTTTGTCTGTACATGGGGTCCTGCCGTCCATGGGCATAACGATCCCGATATCCGCGAAGCCATCGCCACTGCTCTTAAGAACGGAACCAGCTTCGGCACACCTAACCCCTACGAGGTCGAAATGGCTGAGCAACTCGTTGCGATCGTGCCCTCCGTCGAGAAAGTGCGTATGTGCAACTCGGGCACCGAAGCGACCATGTCTGCCATCCGCCTCGCACGGGGTTACACGGGGCGCAACAAGATCATCAAGTTCGCTGGCTGCTACCACGGCCATGTCGATTCACTGCTGGTCAAAGCAGGCTCTGGCGCGCTCACCCTAGGCAACCCCGACAGCGCTGGTATTCCCGCCAGTTTCGCTGCTGAAACCATTGTAATCGATTACAATGATGCGGAAGGCGTTCGCGAAGCTTTTGCCAAAAGCGGCGATGACATCGCGGCCATTATAGTCGAACCCTACCCCGCGAACTGCGGCATGATTCTACCAGATGCGGGCTACCTTGAATTACTCCGCAAGCTCTGCACAAGGAACCAATCACTACTTATATTCGACGAAGTCATGACAGGTTTCCGTCTCGCCCTCGGTGGCGTGCAAGAGCGTGTCGGCATTACACCCGATCTCACCGCCTTGGGTAAAATCATCGGCGGCGGACTCCCCGTCGGTGCCTTAGGCGGCAAGACCGAGATCATGGATTACCTTGCCCCACTAGGACCAGTCTATCAAGCGGGCACCCTGAGTGGTAATCCGCTTGCTATGGCTGCTGGCATCGCATCCTTGAAAAAACTCAAAGACACCAATCCGTATCCGCTCTTCGAGAAAATGGGTGCGCAGAT
>CALBPO010000414.1 GCA_937899295.1 uncultured Opitutia bacterium | reverse complement strand
CTAGTCTTCTTGCCTTAGCTCTTAATTCCATAGGTGTTAATAAGGAGCTATCATCAATCCATAGGGCACGGAGATCTTATTGAAACTGCGGGTGATGATTACTGGAATATCGTGCGATCTTTCATGCTCGGAGAGCTACAATGATCGCTATCCTATCACGAAAATATAATTTAAGCAGAAACTGCTTTTGGAATGACCCATGATTGACTATGAACCTAAGTATACTGTGCACCTAATAAACACTAGCTATCGTCCATTCGCTTTACGGCTAAGAGCACGCGAAAGAGATCGCCGTCGCCACTTCTGGCCGCAAAACTATTAGTTTAACTCGAGCCTTCTTACAACCTTCACCTTGGAAAATTCCGTCCAACTCCTACCGCGCGATAAAATACTGCGCGATACTTTTACGCCCGCCGAAAATTGCCTCTTTTGGGTCATCCTAATCATGGCCTCCACTGTTAACTGGATTGGTGATCCGCGCTCCTTTTGGTTACTAGGTAGTCTACTTATCATTGGTTGCCTCACGCCGGTCATCCTAAAGACGCATGAGCAGACGCACCCCTTCTTCATTGATTTATTGTGGCCTAAATTCTGGATCTGCACGATGCCCGCCTGGATATTTTCACTTCAATTCATTATTGGATTAACACAAAATCCACTCGGCAAGCTGACCGTCGGTGAAACAATTTACAATATTGTCCAACCAGTTAACATCTGGCGGCCGAGCTCCGCAGCCGACAGCTCGACCTGGGTCACCATCTTCGGCTTTGTGGCGATCTACTTATTGACCAGCACACTCTATATCGTGCCAAAATCTCGCTCATACTTTGAGCGTCTCTTGCCTTGGCTTTGCTTCGGTGCTGTGCTCGTTGCTGTCATTGGTTATATTCAGAAAGGCCTAGGCTTGGCCAAGCCGCTATTCACCAGCGGCACAGGAGCGAGTGATTTCTTTGCCTACTTTCCTTACGATGGCCACTGGGCAGCATTCGCCACTCTATGGTGTTGTGCCTGCATCACAATGGCACTGCTTTCCACACGTTACGACGACAGCCCCCCATTCATTCAATCGGTCGGACCATGGTATCTGACAGGCGGTATGCTCTTGGGTGCTTCGGGCTTTCTCGTTGAAGCATTGCTTCCTTCAGCCATTCTACTGCTTACTCTTTCGGTTATGCTCTTAATCTTATCAGTCGACTTCTTAGCCAACTCGAAAGACATGCATCGCAAGTCAATCGTACTGCTTACTGGCCTTGCCGCTTGCTTGAGTTTTGCAGGAGGAATTGTCCGAGTATTTCAAGACAATGCCTTCTCAGCCGATGCGATCGTACTGCGCAGCGCAGCATTTAACATGTTTAAAGCCAACCCTATATTCGGCTGGGGTATTGATAGCTACGGCAAGCTACTCCCCTTTTACAGTAGTGATATGTTGCTCGGTCAAAGATCAGAACGTGCGACCTCTGACCTACTCCAGTTCCTGGCTGAATTTGGTACATTCGGAGCCCTGATTTTACTCGGCTTCTTAATCGTCTTGACCCTAAGACACATACTCAGACCACACAATGTACGTCTTACGAATCACCTGCTAATCGGCTGCGGATCAGTGCTCATACTTGCCTTATGCGATTCGCCATTCATGTCGCCCGCTGTCTATTTTAGTTTCTTCACGATCTTTTTTATTTCACTGCGCTGGGCAGATTTGAGCCGCAATAAGATCGACGAGGTCGATGCACGTCGCCCACAACTCATCACGGCTGAAACTAAACGCCGGGTCCCATTCTTTAATGAGCAATACAAGGAGAAAGAAAAATGAGTCGTACTCACTTTGATTACATTGTCATCG
>CALBPO010000413.1 GCA_937899295.1 uncultured Opitutia bacterium | reverse complement strand
CTTAAAAGATAATCCAACTAAAATAAAAATTATTCCAAAAATATTACCAAATTCATCAGAACCTATATTTGATGAAATTACATCAAAGTTAGTAGATCCAGAAAAACCGTAAATCAACGAACATCCATACAAAAGCAATCCAGATGACAGCGCACTTAGTACAAAATATTTAAGACCTGCTTCTGATGATTTAACGTTATTTGTATTTATAGCAGCCAGTACATACAGAGGTAATGATTGCAATTCTAAACCCATATAAAAAACCATTAGGTCATTAGAACTAATCATTACTAACATTCCCAAAATTGCAGACAATATAAGTATAGGATATTCGATTTTTATAATCTTAATTTTTTCAATATAATTATATGAAATCAAAAGCACAAATATACCTGATAAAATTGTCAACAGCTTCATAAAGAATGACAAATTATCTATTTTGTAACTATCCAAGAATAAATAATAATCATAAGTTTCAGAGAAAACTAAAAGCAAACCCAATCCAATAATTAATATAAGGCTAAAGAAAAAAACCTGAGCTATAGTTTTAATTTTGGCGAATTCTTAATAGCCAACCGTCAATGCGATCAAGCCCCTATCCAAGACTGATTAATTAGAACTTTTAAACGATCAGTATCAGCAGATGAAGTCTTAGCGATGAAGCCTTTGTTATGCGCGAAATGAACATCTACCTCATCGCCGACTTTTGTGAACTCCATGCGCTTGTCATCGTTAAACCTAGAAAGACCATAACCCTCTCCCCTACGATCCGGGTAAACTAATGCAACTACTTCCTCTTCCAATCCGATATCTTCGATATAACGGCCCATTCCCATCGAAGTCTCATCAGGAAGCGGATTGGTACGGGGTAAAAAGAGTGCCTTTTTTCCCCCCGTCATCTCCCAGATTTCGCTGTGTTTAGCGATGAACTCAAGCCGTGCCTTCATCCCTCGAACGAAGCTTATCAAATCCTCACCGACCATTTTCATGACCTCGTAAATCGGCTGCCCAGGCTGATGCTCTTTCGAAGCTGCAAAGCGGCGAAGTAAAGTGATATCGAGAGGCGAATTTAGTTTTGACATAGCCTCGCGTTCCACACCGAGCCACTTAGCAGTATCGTTGGGGCCACGGGTATCGATATATTCGGCCACCTCCAACCAATCACAAAATTTCCGAGTCTCCTCATAAAGCCCCAGATGCTTCAAAACCAAACTCAACGCACAAAGAGGCTCAGCGTCACGGGGGAATTGATGATGATCAAAGTTCATTTTCGACTCATCCCAATCCAAACCTACATCTACCACTACAATCGAAGCATCAGAAAGATCCTGCTCACTTGGTTCACGCCGAAAAATAGCAACCTCATGCTCTGCGATTAAAAGTGCGCATGCTAAGAAATCATCTTTATGAGCTCCACCCGGATGAACTACAATTTGTCGAATCATGAGACGGAGGTAACCTCAGTTTAAGCAATTCTCAATCACGAATGAAAATCTCCGTCATCATACCTGCTCATAATGAAGAGGAATACCTCCCCAGCGGGCTTGCCGCAGTCTCAAAGTCTGCCAAAATTTGTCCTTGCGAGGTTGAGGTGATCGTAGTGCTTAACCGCTGTCACGACCGCACGGAAGAGATTGCCCGGAAAGCCGGAGCTATTATCGCTCGTGAAGAAGCTAAAAATTTAGCACTTATTCGCAATGCCGGCTTTAAGGCATCTACTGGCGACATTATCGTTACGGTCGACGCTGATTCACAATTACACCCGCACTTTCTCCGAATCGTTGTCGAAAAACTGGGACGAAAAATCATTGGAGGAGGAGCTTTCGTTCTTCCTGAACGCTGGTCACTTGGCATCGTTTGTAGTGCATTAATGGCCATGCCCTATCTTGCTAAATATCGCCTTTCCTTTGCCGCCTTCTGGACCACCCGTAAAGCCTTTGAAGCCATCAACGGTTTCAACCCGGAATTCGTCACTATCGAAGACGTGGACTTTGCGGTGCGGCTCCGAGATTATGGTAAAACTATTTCTAAAAAATGGGGAACTGTTTGGAGTGCTCCTTTAATTACCTCTTGCCGAAAATTTGACCAATATGGTGATTGGCACCTAGTTCGAGATCGCAACTTTCTCAAGCGAGTTTTTGATGGTGCCGACCAAAAAATCGCGGACGAATATTGGTATGATCAGCGGGACTAACCAGCCCTTTAGCCTACAGCTATTTATTACCGTTTGGCGACCCAACACAACAAAAGTAGTAAGATCCAAGCGAGGAGCTTAAACAATTAAAGCCTACTAATACTATAGAAAAGACCCGCGCGCTCCGCTAACTGATAGCCCGAGCTGCAAAGAAATTAAGCTCCGAGTATAAAACCAAAATGAGAGCGTGGTTACATCGAAGGTCATGGATTACAACGACTAAGACTGCGAGTTAATCCGTGTCTCAGAGATCTTCAGGGATGGGCGGCGGAACCATTCCTCTAGGAGTCCAATCTTAGTGCTGCTTTCTGTGCCGCAGACCTAGCATCACTTGATTTTTCGACGCTATTGGTAAGACGCATGCCCACCGGCTTGGAAACACCAAACTCTTCCATCGTAACGCCATACATTACGTCGGCACGCTCCATAGTTCGTTTGGAATGAGTTACGATAATGAACTGACTCTGATCGATGAATGCATCGAGAACTTTCAGGAATCGTCCAATATTCGACTCGTCTAGTGGAGCATCCAGCTCGTCCAATACACAAAAAGGACTTGGCTTCACCATGTAGATAGAGAAGAGCAGCGCAACTGCCGTCATGGAGCGTTCTCCACCTGACATTAGCGAAATCGATTGTAATTTTTTACCTGGGGGTTTGGCAATCACTTCGATGCCACACTCAAGCGGGTCACTCTCATCCTGAAGTATCAAATCTGCAGTCGCCTTATCACCAAAGAGACGCTTAAACATGGATTTAAAGTTCTTGCTCACCGCATGGAAGGTTTCCGTAAACAGGCGCTCA
>CALBPO010000412.1 GCA_937899295.1 uncultured Opitutia bacterium | reverse complement strand
GTGTGTGTCCTAGGGTATTGGTCGTTACAAATTGGAATACTAGGCTAACAAAGCGTGTTATAGCGGGTGATCTGGCTCTTCAGGTCGTATCTAGTATACGCCGGTAGTATTTGTTTCTAAGGACTCAACTTTCACGCGAATGGTTAATTGGCTGCCACCTCCGCCAAAATACGAGCCTATAACAGGGGCAACATCTCGGTAGTCTCTCCCATAAGCGAGCACGACGTAAGTGTCGTCGACTACTTTACGGTTGGTAGGGTCCAATCCGACCCAACCATGCTGTCCCAAATAAACTTCGACCCATGCATGCGAAGCTTCAGATCCTCGTAAGTTCTGATCGCGGGTAGAATCAAAAAAATAGCCGCTAACGTAACGGGCAGGTATTCCTAGGCTACGGCAATAGGCGGTCATTGCATGAGCAAAATCCTGACAGACACCGATACGACCTTTAATCACTTCGCTAGCACGTGTTGTGACTTGGGTGGCTCCTGAAGCATAGGTGAAGTCTGAGTAGATAAAGTCCATGAGCGCGGAGCACGTTTGGAATACATCAGTGGAGTTCGCTTGTATGTCTAATGCCTCACGCCAGATATGCGGGGTCTTTTCGACAAAAGAGCTGTCTTGTAGATAGGTGTGGCAGGTATCGTGTTGGGAGCATTTTTTCACTTCAATGTGTGCATAGCCATAGGGCAGTGAATCGATTTCAAATGGCTTTTTGGTCTTTACCGTGAAGCGACTATCAATGGTTAGTTGCTGGTGCGGCTGAGGGATGTTAAATTGATGAACCCGATTGAAATTTAGATCTGTGTAACGAGTCAGGCGTGTTGCTGGGAGAACACTAATGAAGTTCGTTTCGACCTCTTGGTATGGAGTCAGCTTCGGGCTCAAGCGGACTTCATTACTATTATTAATGACAGCATTCGCGTATGCATATTCAGTACGGTGGTAAACTTTAAGTCGCATCTTACTGACTATTGTTGCTGTTGTCGCTGATGGTCATTTTGCCGCCGTCGAGTCTCGCTGTTTGTGTTGCTGCGGATTTCCAAAGGCAATAGAATATAGGTATCAAACACTTGTTGCCCGATTTCATTAAATTGTTTTTGTAGTGAGTCTATATAATCATGGTAACCTACTTGTAATATATTCAAAGAGCTTGAAAAATTAAGCTGCGCGAGCGTGCTGCCAGTTATGCGCTCAGCCTCATTAGTATAGCTGCCAATTGGACTACCAGATACAGTATGGAGGTGATAGTCTAACTGTTGAATGCAAAAGCGTACCGATCGCGGAAAAGATGCTGAAAAAAGAAGGAAGTTCATGGCATTATCCAAGCTAATTCCGCTACGATACTCTGCTTGAAATGCGTTGAATGCGGAGCAAGATTTTAGTGCTGAAGCAAGCTTAGTGCGCGGAGCTATGCCTTGGTAATAGGCGAGCATGTCGAGGACACGCGTGGTTTTATCCGCACGTTCAATCAACTTGCCAATTTGCATGAAGTGCCAGCCTTCATCATGGAGCACAGTGGCATGTATTAAGCCGGATAAAAGCATGCAAAACTCGATGGTGCGGCGGTGGAAGGTCTCTGGCTGATTTTGCCATAGCTCCACTGCATTTTCGGAACGAATGAATAAATGGAAACGATTCAGTTCACGCCAAATTTCTTCAGAAATTTGATCCCGAACCATTCTAGCATTTTCCCTTGCGTGGGCGACGCACTCACGGATCGAGTGGCGAAGGGCGAATCTCAGCGCACGGTCATTCGCGAGCTCGAGCCGAAGCTGAGGCGCATCCGGCTGCGCGTCGCGGGCTGCAGCGGCACCCGTGGGCCACCGGCATCGACAGCCGCGCGGTCTACGGCGGCAACCTGACGGCGGCGAGCGAGGCGTGAGCCGGCGGCAAAGCAGTCTTTGACACCTGCCAGCGACGAGGCCCGCAGCTCCGGCTCGATGGCTGCGTCTCTGAAGAGCAGCTCCATGCCAAAATCTTGGTCTCTCGTGGCAGT
>CALBPO010000411.1 GCA_937899295.1 uncultured Opitutia bacterium | reverse complement strand
CTAAATTTCGGAAGTTTAGAAGTTAAACTGCGCGGAGCAAAAGCAGAAGTCGAGAGCTCTCACTATAATTTCACATTTGGTCAACTATGTCTTCGATCGGATAACTCCAGATCTCTGAAAGTGTGGGATGATACCAGTGGACTTTGAGTAAGTCTTGCACGGAGGCTTTCATGGTGACGGCCACTGCCATTGAGTGGATGAGCTCGCCAGCATCTTTACTCACGCACTCGGCACCAATGACGATGCCAGTTTTCTTTTCAGCAAAGACTCTCACATAGCCATATTTGGCTCCCATAAGAATAGATTTACCGTGATCGTCGAAGGGATAGTCAGCGCTTATGTATTCTACGCCATGTGCTTTGAGTGTGGTATCGTTTAAACCGACGCAGGCAATTTGTGGATCGGTGAAGACGACGCTGACGAGGTCGTCGTAGTGGATAGGGGAGGCCTTGCGATTAGTCGCGTGTTTGGCGGCTGCTTCCCCTTGCATGATAGCGACGTGCACAATCTCGTGCGGGCCTGCTACGTCGCCGCAAGCGTAGATCTTTGGGTTGGCTGTGCGTTGCATTTCGTCGCATTCAATGTGCCCTGTCTTGAGTGTCGCCACTCCTGCGGCTTCTAAATTAAGGCCTTGAGTTGCGGGTCGGCGACCGAGGGCGTTGAGTAAATGTGGTGCCTCGATTAAGATATCCTGACCATTTTGAACAAAGGTGACGGTGAAACGGCTATCTTGGTGTGAAATCTCTTTTAGTGTAGTGTCGGTGTAGAGCTGTATGCCTTCATCTCGAAACACAGCCTCAATCGTAGTGGACGCTTCGGGCGACATTTCTTTGAGTATGTGTGGGCTACGTTGGATCTGGATGACTTCGCTACCAATGCGATGAAGGAATTGTGCAAGCTCACAAGCTACAATTCCACCGCCGAGTATGATGACTTTCTCAGGAAGAAAGTTTAGGTCTAATACGTCGTCGCTCGTCCAAAAAGGCACATTATTGAGTCCTAGTATTTGTGGAACAGAAACGACGGATCCAGTTGCGATCATAAAGTAGTCGGCGGTCAATTGTAGGCCATCGTTAAGCTCGATCGTATTGCCATCGATGAATTTGGCGTGATTGCGAAAGAGAGTGAATCGGTCGCTATGGAGCTGCTCTTGCCGGTATTCCGCAAACTCTGTAATAGTATCGATTTTGCGTTGGTTTAGGGCTGGCATATCGGCAGCAACTTCGGGGATTCGAAGGCCAAAATATCTACCCTTTTTTGCAAGGTGGAGTAATTCGGCAGAATAGATTAAAGTCTTCGAAGGCATACAGCCTTTTAAGATACAGAGGCCGCCAAGTATCTCTGAGCCATCGACAATAGCCACGTGTTCGCGTATCTCACGTGCTGTGCGTGCGGCTGCATAACCACCACTGCCGCCACCGATACACAACCACACAATGTGTGAAAGGGGTCGGCGGCATGAAGCGGCAGCCTACTTATAAGCATCCAAGTGCCACCGCCTCGCCGACCGCGCCTCCGCGGACGTCCCGCTGGGACCCTCAAAGTGGCTCGAAACGCGCTTAGGAAGCTCCCAGACACGCCAGCTGGCACACACACACACACACGCACACGCACACGCACCCGCAC
>CALBPO010000410.1 GCA_937899295.1 uncultured Opitutia bacterium | reverse complement strand
AAGGAAAGGTTTATTTAATTGGAGCATGCCCTGGCGATCCCGGACGCGTTACTGTCCGCGCGCGCGAGCTCATCGAGCTTGCTGATGTCATCGTTTACGACTATCTCGCCAACTCCAAAATACTCGATTGGACAAAACCAGATTGCGAGAGAATCTACGTGGGTAAAAGCGCAGGCCGTCACTCCATACCACAAGATGAGATCGAAGAGATCCTTGTAGACAGAGCCATCAAAGGTAAACAGGTCGTCCGCCTCAAAGGTGGCGATCCCTTCGTATTCGGACGCGGAGGCGAGGAAATTGACGAGCTTCAAATCGATAAAATCCCCTTTGAAATTGTCCCTGGCGTGACTGCTGCCCTCGCGACAGCTGCCTACGTAGGCATACCCCTTTCACATAGAGATTACAGCTCTGCTATTACCTTTCTAACCGGCCACGAAAATCCCGAGAAACAAACGCTCAGCATCGACTTCCGAGTATACGCCAAAACTAAAGGCACACTCTGTCTCTACATGGGTGTCGGTCAACTGCCACGTATTACGAGCGAACTAAAAGAAGGTGGCATGGCTGGCGCCACACCCATTGCTATTGTTGAATGGGCCACACTCAACCGGCAACGCTCCGTTTATGGCACCCTCGACACCATAACAGAAGATCTCGAGGCCTCTGGTCTTGGGGCACCAGCTATGATCATTATTGGTGAAGTCGTTTCCCATCGCGCCAAAACCGAATGGTTTGAAGGTCGTCCACTCTTTGGTAAACGCATAGTTGTCACGCGCGCCCGCGAACAGGCCGCTCAGCTAACGCAAATGCTTACCGAACAAGGTGCTGAAGTTATCGAGCTTCCTTTCATATCAGTAGAGCAACATTTCGATGGTCAACGAGTTAGCGAAGTTCTCGCAGGTATCGCTGTTTACGAATGGATCATCTTTACTAGCGCGAACGGCGTGAAAAACTTCTTCGACCTCTTTTATAAAGCTTACGACGACATCCGCTGCCTTGGCCCCATGCGTATCGCCGCCGTCGGGGCCGCCACCGCGCGCGAGATAGAAAAGCATAAGCTCAAGGTCGACCTCGTACCAAAACAAGCTAATGCGGATACCCTAGCCAAAGAACTGATCGAAAACGAAGGTGTCGAAAGCGTTCAGTTACTTGTCGTGACGGGCAACCAAAATCGCGAATGCCTTGTCGAGCGCCTAGAGTCCGACGAAGGTCGTGCCATCGTCGATACCTTACCCCTCTATCGAACCAGCAAGATGGACCTCAGTAAAGAACCCTCCGCCGAACGCTTTCGCAAGGAAGGTGCCGACGCCGTGCTCTTCACCAGTTCCTCTACTGCTAAATCTTTTGTCGAGCAACACGAGTCGCTCAGACTAGAGCCTGGTGCCCGGAAGCCCGCCTTCGGCAGTATCGGCCCTCTCACCACAAAAACCCTGAATGAACTCAAAGTTCCAGTTGCATTCGAGGCCACTCAAGCCAGTTTAGAACATTTCGTCGTTGAAACAATCTCTCAGCTGAACTGAGCATACTCGAATGCCTTAAGAACGACTTACTCCTAACTTCTAATCGAAAAGTTCTATAAATTATGAAAGTCACACTCGAAACCACCCAAGGCTCTATCACGTTCGACCTCTTTGCCGACCTTGCACCCAAAACCTGTGAAAACTTCACTACGCACTGCAAGAATGGATACTACAATGGCGTCATCTTTCACCGTATCATTGAAAAATTTATGATACAAGGAGGCGACCCCACCGGAACAGGCCGCGGAGGTGAGTCTATATGGGGCAAAAACTTCGAAGACGAATGCGCCCGTGATCTGAAGTTCGACAAAGCAGGCATTCTCGCTATGGCTAATGCGGGTCCTGGCACCAACGGCAGCCAGTTTTTCATCACTACCGCAGCAACTCCTTGGCTGCACATGAACCACACAATCTTCGGTGAAGTCATCGAGGGCATGGATGTCGTCGAAAAACTCGAAGGCGTCAAAAAAGGTGCAGGTGACCGTCCCGTAGAAGAGCAAAAAATCATCTCCGCAACGATCTGCGAGTAGTTCACGTCAGGACTCGTAAATTAAAACGACCACTTCATAAGGAAATCCTTAGAGTGGATTGATCATTTTAGTTATTTTTGAAAACGGTTTCGGAAATGAGGCCGTTTTTTGTATTTCACTCCGCAGTCACTGCTCTCTAATTGTATTCTCGAATGTTTATCCTAGCCCTCCATGGCTTTACAGGTTGCGGTGCCGACTTCGCCCCGCTCGCTCAAATAATTGGCGGCGAATGGCACTGCCCCGAGCTTCCAGGACATGGACCAGAGTCTCAGCTAGACTGCTCCCCGAAGGGCACTCTTGATTGTATCAACAAAGCACTCACCCATAGTCAGCTAGAGGCCACTACTCAAAAAATTCTTATTGGTTATTCGATGGGCGCAAGAGCCGCTCTTCTTCACGCAACGCATCAACCCGAAGTATGGGATGCACTCATCCTGATCAGCGGTAACCCAGGAATTGAAGACGAGACCAACCGTAGTGATCGCCGCATTGCCGACGCCGAACTCGCAGATTCCATTGAACGACTGGGCGTGAAAACATTCCTAGAATTCTGGCAAGAAACGCCACTTATACGTAGCCAGAAGGAAATAACCACCAACCATCGAGCCTTCATGCAGGCTAATCGACTTAAAAATACATCCGCAGGTCTAGCCAAAAGTTTGCGACAATTCGGACAAGGCAGTGCACCTAATCTCTGGCCCGAAATAGGCAAACTCTCTATGCCTGCCCTACTCATAACTGGCGAAAAAGACACAAAATATACGAGCATTGCTCAACGCATGCAAAAAGTCTTACCGAACGCTTCCCATGTGAGCATCCTAAATACATCGCACATGCCACACCTTGAGCAGTCTGATTCAGTGGAAAAGGCTATTAAAGCCTTCATAGCGGAGCAATAATCAAAGGAAAACCAGACTACTGTATACTCGGTAGGTTCGGGTCCTTCACAATGTGTTGAGGGAAATTTTTGATAGCCAACTTAAGGGAATTGGTGACACGCTCTTCCGTAAGCTGAAGCGCGTCAAAGATATTAGGGAGCTCGTTTCGCCAAAAGAGATTTCGAGTGCTACTCTCGTAGATTTCAAGTGTCAGGTGGAGGCGTGAGGCGAATCGACTAGCTGGATCGTCACGACGATCGATCACCTTGTTGTAGGGATCGATGTGATCAAAGGGGTTTGCATAGATACTGACTGACTTCTTCCATTTCACTACGGCGAAGAAATCGGCGTCAGCGGGGTCGGGTTCAAAACCCCTCAATTGTAACTCTTCGACTATTATTTGCTTGGAAAGCTCCTCGAGAAGCAACTCCTCTGATTCTCGAAAATCCATACCCGTGATCAGCGTGTGCTTGAAACTAAAGGCATCGAGCGAACTGAATTTAACCGTTTTGACGAATTCCCCGTAAGGCGATGTGTTTACGCAAGCAGTGAAGGAAGTTAAGATGGCCAGGGTAAGCAGTAAAGAAGCAGTCAATTTCATACATTCAACTGAATAGCACAGTATAAAAAATTCAAACTCAGATTGTTTTGTAAAACGGGTATTCGCAATAAATAAGGAATTGGCAAGAACTCCGGTTAGATTACCGCCTACATTCCTTACTGAAAAAATATTGTCCGAAAAATGATAATAGCTTAACATGCAAACATGCGTCTGACCAAACAAGAACGTAAAAGTCTTTCCGTAATCCTGCTGATTTTCATCTTGGCGATACTTGGCCTATGGCTGTTTTAATTACGCGACAAGAAGGATACTCCTAGCTGGTTTTATTCGCATTGGTGAATCTATCACCTTGACGATTTTCAAAATGCATCCGCAAAAATGCTAAAATCCAATCTACGCTGGCTTCTTCAAATTAATAAAATGGTCCCAATCTGAGTCATAGCTTTGCCCAATTAAAGAACTGACAAATGGCCGCCACTTTGGGCGCTCAGGCTTACGAATTAGGTGCATATTTGCTTGATGCGGTAGACGGTTTGCTTTGCGCGAATTACATTTAATACACGATGTGACAATATTCTCCCAAGATGTCCGCCCGCCACGATCACGCGGAATGACGTGATCCATATTTAAATGCACTGCATCGAAATGGTTACCGCAATATTGACAGCGATAATCATCTCGCTCGAAAAGATTGTCCCGCGTAAATTTAATTTCCTGAGTCGGTAACTTGTCGTAGCTACGGAGTAACAGGACCTTAGGCAATCGTATCCGTAAACGAACAGTCTGGATGTAGGCCTCATTGTCCTCGGGCGACGCCTCCTTGGAGAGTGCCAGCCAAGCAACCGAGTCCATCAGGCGAAAATTCTCGTCAGCTGTGTAGATAACCTGAGCGTGGTCTTGAAGCAACAGGCT
Source organism: uncultured Opitutia bacterium (assembly GCA_937899295.1). Taxonomy (GTDB): domain Bacteria; phylum Verrucomicrobiota; class Verrucomicrobiia; order Opitutales; family Coraliomargaritaceae; genus Thalassobacterium. Next base: position 2,936 of record CALBPO010000410.1, on the reverse strand, counting down.
GAAAGCTCGTTCAACGCCAACAATGTTAACTGGCTGCCATAGCCGGTTTAAAACCAGAACCCGATATTTTAGAGCAGTGCCCATCTGGGAATAATTGATATAATTTTTAGCTGAATAATGTCAACCCTTTCGAAAAAGGTAGTGCCAAAACTGATAATGTATATGTCGGTTCTCAGATCAATTCCTTTGCATCTAAGGCCACTTGAATATGTGGTTTAAACTTACTCGAGTAGCCTTGTTCGTCGATGTTGCTGGGGAAACTGCAGCGTGATGGCTGTGCCCGCTTCTTTCCGCGATTCAATGTTAATGTGCCCGCCGTGTTCGCGCATGATACGCTCAACAATCATCATGCCAAGACCGTGGCCCTCTTCCTTCGTCGTATAGTAGGCTTGAAAAACCTTGGAAAGATCTTCCTCAGAAATGCCTGATCCCGTATCAACAAATTGCAGATAAACGTAATCGTCGTCGCGGCGCGCGAGAATTCGAAGACTACCAGCAGGCTGCATGGCTTCCATCGCGTTTTTGATTAGATTAAAAAAGGCCTGCTTAATTTGATCTCGATCACCGAGTATCGTGGGTAAATCATCACTGACCTCGACTTTTACTTCGAGCTTCCGATTACTCAACTCTGCCTCCTGCACGCGGAGCACTTCTTCAACGAGTCCCAATAGATCAAGCTCATTCAGCTCGAGCTTCTGTGGCCGTATGGCCTTGAGGAAGTGCGTGATGATGCCGTCTAGTCGTTCCACCTCTCCTTGACACACCTGCAAGGGCTCGGCCAACTTAGCGGCGTATGGCAGCTCAGCCAGTTTCTTGAGCTTACGCTCGATGAGTTGTAAATGAATAGTTAACGAATTAAGCGGATTTCCCAGTTCGTGAGCTACTCCTGCGGCTAGACGGACAATGGAGTCAATACGCTCGCTTTCGAGCCGTTCCTCCATGGAAACGCGTTCTTCTGTTATGTCGGACAATACGATGACGTGACCACCGCTATCATCGTGCCCTACTTGAGCATCGATTGGAACCATGTAGAGACGCACCACACGATGATCGGGGTAATTAAGTTCTATTTCACGCGAGAGAACGGGAGCCGATTTCTTTTTACCCGTAACCGTATCGAGGTCGATCGATTTAGCCAAATCGGGCACCATTTTCCAGAGCCTGGTGACACCAATATCATTTCCCTTGAGGCCGATCAATCCCAGAGCAGCGTCGTTTGCATATTGCACAACTCCATCCGAATCGATCACTATGACCCCATCCTGAATCGTATTGAAGACGGTCTCCTGCATCTTTCGCTCGCGCGCAAGGCGCTGCACGAGGATGCCCAGATTCACCGAATCGAGGTCTTCGATCCGCCCAAGTATTTTTTCGAGTCCGGTGTTTTTCATTATGAGAAGTTAAAATATAATAGTTAAAGGATAGAAGCTATTATTTCACGGGCGTAACGAGTTGTATCAGTTCCTCTGCAATGGCCAACTTAGTGCTAGGACCTAACTTGACGGAACTGCCGTCGGCAGCAATCAGAACCACTTCGTTCGTATCCGCAGCGAATCCTGAGCCTAGTTTGCCAACTTCATTGGCTACGATGTAGTCTAATTTCTTGGATACTAACTTTTCCTTGGCATAGCTGACCACATCTCTCGTTTCAGCCGAAAAACCGACCACGGTCTGGTGCGCTTTACGCTCGGACATGATTTTAAGGATGTCTGCAGTACGCTCGAGCTCGATATTCATGGAGGCGTCGCTCTTTTTCTCTTTATGTGTTTGGTGCATAATAGGACGGAAGTCGCAGACCGCCGCCGTCATAATGAGGACATCGCAAGCGTCGAAGAGTGCGTCGACCTGATGAAACATTTCTTCGGCGGTCATAACTGGGTAAAGAATGGCACCGTTTGGCTCTTCAAGAGCGACAGGACCGGCCACGAGATCAACGTTCCAGCCCGCTTCAATAGCGGCCTTGGCAATGGAAAAGCCCATTTTACCAGTCGAAGGATTGCTGATATAGCGCACCGGATCAATAAACTCACGGGTAGGACCCGCAGTAATGAGACAACGAATAGAGCTTGCGTTCGACATAAGCATTAAAACTCTAAGCGAACTCATGTCTCATCTGCAACCCATCAACTCGTCTATTTCTGATAATTCGGAACCGCCCAAAAAGAAGGACGCTAAGAAAGAAAATACTTTCCTGAACCTTGGCTTCAACCTGATCCTACCGATCCTACTACTCAACAAGGGTAAGCAATGGTTCGGATCCTACCTTGAGCCTTACTTCGAAAATGTAGCGGTCGGTGTGCTTCTCCTCGCGATCTCCTTTCCTGTCGGTTATTTCATCTACGACTACGTTAAACGCTCGAAGTATAACATTTTTTCGATCCTCGGCTTAATCAGTGTTCTTTTAACTGGAGGTATTGGGATTTTGAAAATTTCAACTGAATGGTTCGCGGTTAAAGAGGCTGCTATCCCTCTTTTACTAGGCATTGCGGTATTGATTTCCTTGAAAACACCCTACCCGCTCATTCGTACGCTTCTCTACAACCCCGAGCTTATTAATGTTAATAAGGTGCATGCCGCTCTTGTAACGCACGATTCGGTCAGCGCCTTTGAGCGTTTGCTCGTGCGATGCACATGGCTGCTAGCAGCCTCTTCTTTATTACGTGGCATCTTAAACTACTTTCTCGCACGCTGGATCGTAGTCAGCCCTAGCGGCAGCGATGCGTTTAATTCCGAAGTGAGTAAAATGATGGCATGGAGCTGGCCAGTCATTGCGATCCCAAGCATGGCGATTATGATGGTCGCACTGATGCAGCTACTCAAGGGCATCAAAGGTATGACTGGCCTTGAGCTCGAAGATGTGCTTCACGGCGCAGAACCAAAGAAAACGACATGCAGTGATGCTGATCCTAAATGATTACCCCATTTTGCTAGTAAGC
>CALBPO010000409.1 GCA_937899295.1 uncultured Opitutia bacterium | reverse complement strand
CTTTTTATGCTGAATCAGCATTATACCGCTCGATCCACGCAGCGCTCCACTGGGAGTAATCACCCGCTTCGATGTGCGCCCTTGCTTGCGCCATGAGATCGAGGAAAAAATGCGTATTATGGATCGAAAGTAGCGTACTCGCGAGCAGCTCCTTCGCCATGATGAGATGGCGTAGGTAGGCGCGGCTAAAGTTCTGACAGGTATAGTTATCCGCCACCATGATCGGATTCGGATCATGCTTGAAGCGCTCGTTCTTAAGATTGAGCACACCATTTGGAGTGAATACGCTGGCGTGACGAGCGAGACGAGTCGGCATGACACAGTCGAACATATCCATACCGAGACCGACCATTTTCAAGAGCTGCGGCGGCGTGCCAACACCCATCACATAGCGCGGTTTATTCTTCGGCATGACGGGAGCCGTCGCCGCGACCTGCCGTATCATCTCCTCTTCGGGTTCACCGACACTGACGCCTCCGATGGCGTAGCCGGGAAAATCCATTTCAGCAAGCGCCTGCCCACAGTGCTGCCGCAGGTCGTCGTAGATCGAGCCTTGAATAATGCCAAATACATGGTGCCCCGACTCGATGAAGCCATCCTTAGTCGCAAGCTCCAGAAACTCGCCCGCCCAACGGATCGTGCGCGCGACCGCGCTCTCGCAGGCATCACGCTCACAGGGATACGGTGGGCACTCGTCGAGCACCATGGCAATATCGGTATCGAGCTTCTTCTGAATTTCGTAGCAATTTTGTGGCCCCAAAAAAAGCTTACGTCCATCCAGGTGCGAGCGAAACTCAATCCCCTTTTCTGTAATCTTGCGCAGCTTTGACAGACTAAACACTTGGAAGCCTCCGCTATCCGTGAGAATCGGCCCCTTCCAGCTCATAAACTTGTGCAGACCGCCCATCTCATGCACTAAATCGGAGCCCGGGCGAATGTTAAGGTGATAGGTATTGCCCAAGATGATCTGCGCGCCGACCTCCTCGATCTGTGCAGGGGTCATCCCTTTGACTGTGGCTTGGGTGCCAACGGGCATGAAGATGGGGGTCTGAATATCGCCGTGGCGAGTCTTGAGAACTCCGCATCGCGCCTGACCGTCTTCTTTGAGCAATGTGAACATTTATTAGAAGTTAGTAGTTAGAACTTAGGACTTAGAAGCTTAAAGTTCGACGTTGAATGTTCGACCTTGGGCGTTCTTAGTGTGCTCTCCTTATGAGTCTCGACATACCCAGTATTCAGAAAATCGACGGCAGCGGCTTCCGCATTGCTATCATTGCGTCGCGCTACAACGAGGCACTGGTCGACGCCCATCGGCCGATGCGATCCGAGCGCACGCTCAAGCTGGCGAATCTTCGCACTGCCAAGCCATACCGTCGGCAGGGCTGCGCGACCGCTTTGCTGGA
>CALBPO010000408.1 GCA_937899295.1 uncultured Opitutia bacterium | reverse complement strand
CGCTATGATAGTGGCCGTACTAGTCACCGTGCTCAGCCATAATCTTGCCTACGGTGTGGTAGCAGGCGTACTTTTGAGCGCGCTCTTCTTTGCCTACAAAGTATCTGGCCAGTTGGACATCAGCTCTTCCTTCCAAGTCGACAAAAAGGAGCGCACCTACACCATTCGTGGGCAACTGTTCTTCGTCTCCGCTAGCAGTTTTGCGGATGCCTTTAATTTCCGCGAGGTCTTGGAAAAAGTCACCATCGATGTCTCGCAGGCGCACTTCTGGGATTTATCCTCGATCAATGCACTCGATCGCGTAGTTTTAAAATTCCGCCGTGAAGGCACTGAGGTCGAACTGGCGGGTATGAATGATGCCAGTAAGACCCTTGTCCTCGAAGTCGCAAAGTTTGATAAACCCGACGCTAAGCTCGACGCCCACTAGAATTTTCTAAGTCCTCAACTTAAGCCCCCAAAATCCTTCTAGCCATGAACATACTAGCCTGCACCGACGGTTCCCAACACTACTCCTCCAGCGTCTACGATCACGCCGCTTGGGCATCCCGCCAGATGGGCGGCGCCTCAATTCACGTGCTCCACATGCTTAACCCACACCACGAGGAGCCAGCTAAGCTAAACTACAGCGGCAGCATGGGTGTAGGCGCACGCACCGCACTGCTCAATGAGCTCGTCGAACTCGAAGCGGCCAAGGCCAAGATCGCCCAAAAGCGCGGTCAAGCCATTCTTGAAGACGCCAACACCCACTTCAAAAATGCGGGTGTAATCGATGTCGTCGCCGATCAATGGCACGGCAAATTGAGCGACGAAATCGCCAAATATGAACGCGATGCCGACCTCGTCGTGATCGGTAAGCGCGGGAACAACGCCGACTTTGAAAAAGGACATCTCGGTAGTAATCTTGAACGCGTCGTCCGCAGCTGTCAGCACCCCGTGCTTGTGAGCTCTCGCGCCTTTGAAAAGATGGATAACTTTGTGCTCGCCTTCGATGGTGGCAAAAGTGCCCAAAAAGCAGTCGACTATGCAGCTAGTGAAGCACTGCTCAAAGGCATGCACTGTTACCTACTTTATGTCGGCTCGGGTAATGCCAAGATCGCAGCCGCCCTCTCTGCAGCCAAGGCCCAACTTGAAACAGCCGGCTTCGAAGTCAGCGTCGAGCAACGAGACGGCGAACCAGAAAAAATGATTGGCGATGTCGTGGCTCAAGACCACATCAACCTACTCGTGATGGGTGCCTACGGCCACTCCAGTATCCGTCAGCTAATCGTCGGCAGCACCACTTCTGAAATGATCCGTACGGTCAAGATTCCCGTATTGCTCTTTCGTTAGACTCGCTTTGTTTATGTTCACAATATGAGCATCACGTCCCAAGCTTATGGTAAACTCCCCTCTGGGGAAGAAGTCAGCCTCTTTACACTGACTAACGCAAACGGTCTTCGCGCCGAGATCATGGATTATGGGGCTATCCTCGTTTCCCTCTGTGTGCCCGACCGTGAAGGTAATTTAGCCGACATCGTTTTGGGCAAAGATTCGCTCGATGAGTATGTCGCAGGCCACCCCTTTTTTGGTTCTACCTGTGGTCGCGTCGCTGGACGTATTGGCGGTGGGAAATTCAAAATCGACGATAAAACTCACACCCTCGAGACCAACGATGCAGGCATCAACAATCTACACGGTGGCCCAGAGGGCTTCAACGTCTTACTCTGGTCGGCCAAGATCATCGACGACTTTGGTGTAGCAAAGCTAGTGCTAAGCTTGACCGATCCTGATGGACATAACGGCTTCCCTGGTAATGTCCATTGTACTGTTACCTATGCCTTACTCGACAACGACTGTTTAGAAATTCACTACGAAGCCACGACCGATGGAATGACGCCCTTCAATCCGACTAATCACAGCTACTTCAACCTCAAGGGCAGGGGTAATATCCTCGATCACACATTACAAATCTTCGCCGACAGCGTCGCCACCGTTGACGAACATTCGACACTACTCGGACGCCGCGATCCGGTTGTAGCTGGCTATAATGACTATCGCAGCCCAATAAAAATCGGTTCACTTAAAAAGCTGGATGTCGGCAATGCTGATATCCACTTCTTCTTAAATGAAGGTCGCACTAAACTACCCAAACTAGCCGCTAGCCTCAAAGAGCCCATCAGCGGGCGTGTAATGGAAGTCCTCACGACCGAGCCAGGCGTGCAGTTCTACGCAGGCCTATGGCTCTCAAAAGAGGCTCCCGACAGCGGTAAAGGCGGTACCATTCACCAGCCAATGGATGCCCTCTGTCTAGCAGC
>CALBPO010000407.1 GCA_937899295.1 uncultured Opitutia bacterium | reverse complement strand
CCGATGACGCCTAATTTAATGATGATGATTACCAGTATATCGACTTTTTAAGTATGAACGTAACAGTGATCGTTAAATTATTTTCACCCTGAAGTTAAGATTCAGTTCTTAGATCAGCCAAAGGTCTAGCACTAGAGGAATAAGTAGGGCTGGTAGATAGAAAATTGAAGTGATAAATAGACGTCGCGCGGGGGCATCTCTGTTCTCTGCAATTAGGAAAAGCCATGCTGGACGCAGTATGTAACAGCCTGTGATAAAGGCAACTGCGCCGAAACCCAAGCTAGCATAACCGAGTATTGTGGGTAGAAGGGTACTGATAACAAGTGCAATCGCGAACACGAAGGATTGGCGTGCGACGGCAGCGCCGTTTTCGTCGGCGTTTGAGAGCATAATGAAGCCACCAATTTGATAGTCTTTACGGTAGGTCCATGCGATGGCAAAGAAGTGGGGCATCTGCCAAAGAAATAGAACAGCAAAGAGTATCCATCCGAGGGTGGAGATACGGCCTTCGGCTGCTGCCCAGCCGATCAGCGGAGGCAGAGCGCCGGGAATCGCACCGATCAGCGTATTCCAAGTGGTTAATTTTTTTAGCGGTGTATAGAGTAATACATACGAAGCGACAGTTACAGCAGTCAGTAGTCCTGAGAGTGGGTTCGCTCCTGCGTAGAGTAAGTAAGACCCGAAAATGCTCAGCCCAAGTCCAAACATCAAAGCATTATAGGGTATGACTTGTCCGGAGGGAATGGGGCGGTCTTTGGTGCGCTCCATTTTGGCGTCGGCTTCGCGCTCTAACCACTGGTTGAGGACTGCGGCACCACCTGCGGCGAGAGAGGTGCCAATGATCAAGCTCGATAGAACAATGAAGTCGCGACTAGGGTCTGCGGCTAAGTATCCTATAATTGCTGTCAGGACTGACATGAAACTCAAGCGCGGCTTAGTTAACTCGTAATAGCCATTGACGCGTTCACGCAATGAGAGGGCCGCCTCGGATGAGTTAGCTGTGACTGCGTCATGCTGTGTTTTAGGTAAGCTCAATTTGAAAATGTTCTATTTGGCGGTCGTTGTATGGCAGGCTTGTCCGGAATGGTGTGCTAAAAAAGTTAGCCCCCACGTGCTGGCAAGTAGAAAAGCACCCACTAAGTGGTGTGCGGTCGCTGCATAAGGATTTTTCACTGTCCAAATGGTAAGCGCACCTAGAGAGATTTGTAGCCCAAGAATCACTGCAAGAAATAGGGCGCCGTAGCCGAGCGCTCGCTTAGCGGTAGGAGAGCCCCAGAGCTTACAAAGGAAAACGACTAGGATTACGGTGACTAGGATCGCACCTATTCGGTGCGCAAAGTGGACGCTGACGTCAAAGTTCCAGTAAGTTGGAAGCCAGGTAGTGGCAGTCGACATGGGGAACTTAACCAGCGCAAGTCCAGCGTCTGCATGGCGCATGATGGCACCGACGAGAATTTGTAGAAAGATGGCAACTGTAGCGATGATCCCCCAGCGTTTGACGCCTACAGGTTGCTGGATATTTAGACCCCCACTGGCTTCGATCCATCGCCTTGTGCTCGCTAGAGTGAGTGTCACTAAAATGCCAAGCACAACCATAGCTCCGCAGGCGTGTATTACGGCAAAGCCCTGCGCGAGAAGATTGTGATCACTCATTATGTTGAGTTGATCGAAGCGCACGCGCGCTCCGCCAAGTAGGCCCTGAAGTATAACGACCCATAAGAGAACTCTCGCGAGGGTGCGCACCCATTCGCGTGATTCGCGTAGATAAGTCCAGAGGAAAAGTCCAATAGAGAGGATGCCAATTTTCATCCCGAGTAGGCGGTGACTGTGCTCAGCCATTTTATCAGACTCAGTCAGCCAACCCGCAGGATTGACTGAACCATTGGAGAGTGGCCAATCGAGAAATGCCATGCCTGCTTTAATGCTAGTAGTCATACCACCCGCGTAGAGAAGTAGGGTGATCCAGCCTAGTGCAAATAGGCAAAATAGGAAGAATAAAGGCTTGTAGCCGTCAGTGCGATTTCGTGTGAACGCGGACATTAAAGATTACCATGCTAGCAGTTTGTGCTTTTTCAAGTTCGGACAGAAATGAAATGTTAGTTAAGGCATTTTTTACTGAACATTGGCCAATTTGTAGGCAGGTCGTTAGGATTATGGGGTGATAATCTGCCAAGGAAGGACTTTGATCGGGTATTTGGATAAGCTCTTAGTATTATTTGGCATGAACTTAAGCAGGAGGAACTAATCTAATCAAAATAGTGCTGAGTTAAATGATTCTTAACTTTTCACTAAGCATATTATATCATTTATTTGCACCATTTTCGAAGACGTGTACTTTAAATTTGATCAGTATTTTACAAGCAAAAAGAAGCCCCTTAGAGCTAATCTAAGGGGCTTTTAAATGGGTGCAGGGACAGGATTTGAACCTGTGACCTTCAGGTTATGAGCCTGACGAGCTACCGGGCTGCTCCACCCTGCAATAAATTTGATTTATACCCGGTTTCAAACAGGAGCAAATGTTTGAAGAGTGCGGGATAAAATGCGGGAGTGAGTCGAGTGTAAAGGGTTTTCTTTAGTATTTTTCGCAGTCAGATCAATTCCGGTTTGCTTTGGTGAGCGTGGAGTTTTATTAAGTTCGGTTTATGGCACAAAGAAAAAAAATGAGTACTTATCAGAAAGCATTGGCGATCAATTTAGATCTTCAGCGCTATGGCGTTTTTGCCGAGATTGGAGCAGGGCAAGAAACGGCCAATTGGTTCTTCAGAGTTTCAGGTAGTGCAGGTACGGTAGCCAAGACCATTTCATCTTATGACATGA
>CALBPO010000406.1 GCA_937899295.1 uncultured Opitutia bacterium | reverse complement strand
AGTCGGCCGCCGCCCCGCCTAACCTGGCAACGACTAACGCCGAAGACATTGACCTAGATGGAGAGCCTGAATACCTACTCTACAACGCGACATCATTTGCGGTCTTTGAATCGATAGGTGGTCGTTGCGTCGCCGCCTTTGCGCGCAACCCAGTCAGTAACTACGTCTATCAACTCATTGGCACCCAACCAGCCTATGCAGGCAACGAAACCGAAGAAGAAGGTATTGAAAACGTTGCTAACGGATCCATTGGTGCTCGCCGCACTTCTGCGTTCAAAGATTGGTTTGCTGATGGCAGCAGCGGCACTAATCAATTTGTCAATAGCCTCTATAGCGTAGCCCCGAGTGGTAGTAATGGCTGGAGCTTCACTGCACCCGAAGGCGCTATCATTAAGACCATCACGCTTGATGACACCCTCCCTGAGCTGCATGCAAGCTACGTAATTAATGGCACCACAGTGGATAAACTCTATGTACGCCACGGGCTTTCGCCCAACCTCTGGAACTTGATCGCTCGCGGGCACTACGACCTCGACAACCTGAGTGTATCCGAAGGACGGATACGTCTTGCTAACCGTGGTGGTGCTGAACCTGTCGTCGCACAGATCACCTATGATAGCGCCAACACCAATTTCAATGGCGACGCTATCGATGACCAGCCCGGCACTCTCGAATGGGACGCCCTGAACATGCGTAACCAAGCACTCACCCAACAAGTCGAGTTCACTAATGTCGATGGGCAAAGCAGCTTCTCCATGACCCTCTCGCTAGAAAGCGGAGTGACGGATAACGACAGCGATGGCCTACCCAACTGGTGGGAGCTCGATAACAACCTAGACCCCGAAAGTGCCCTCGGTAATGACGGAAGAGAGGGTAATGAAGATGGCGACGCCTTTACTAACTTCGCAGAGTATGTCCGTGGCCTCGACCGCGGAGTAGCCGAGTTTAACGGTCTACCCAAGGGCCTTATTGCGAGAAACTTAAACAATGAATTTACTATTACCTTCCCTGCTCTTGCGGGTCGCAGTTATCGCGTATGGTATGTCGATGATTTAACTCAGGCCTGGCAACCCGCGGGTGATAGCTTCTCCATTACTGAAGACGATCCTACCTACATCTGGACCGACGACGGCTCCAGCACCACTCCCCAGCCTACAAACGTCGATCTACGCTTCTTCAAGATAGAAATCGCACGCCCTTAAATTACCTTAGTATGAAACTATCACTCCGTAAAATCATCCACACATTATTGGTGCTGGGTTTTACCCTCGCATCTCCACTCTACTCAGCCATTGGTAATGTCTGGCACATTCCTACATCCAGCCAGAATGGCGTACCCACAACGATGCGTGATCCTTCCTTCCCTAGTGTTAGTCAAAACACTAACTTTTATCAGGGAGTATGGAAAGGGGGCGGAGCTAATCAGATAGGTGGCTCTTTCGTTTACCGTTTCGATAATGGTTCATGGCAGTCCGCTACTCTAAGTTACCACTCAGATGTCGAGTCTGGCACGGATAATCACAACCAATTTTGGAACTGTATCATTTCCATGCCAGCAAGCGCTGGAGACCTTGATTATTACTTTGTCGTCGAGTTCGATAATCGTGATACCACCTACCTTTTTGGTAATAATTCTAATTCTTCTGTCGAGGCAGACGCCCAGATAAACCCCACATCTTTATCTGTAACTTACCCGCTACCTGAATTAACAATCAATGGCGTAAATTCAAACTACTCCAAATCAAACTTTTATATCGATGAGAATAACGATACCTCATTCCCAAGTCTTGAACTACGCCTAAACCCTAGCATCGGCAGCGTCGACAGCGTTCAAATCTTTACTAATCTTAACAATCGCGATCTCGCTAACGAAGACTACAATGGTGATGGCGTAGAGGATGGTATTTTCCCAGTGGACGGGAACACAATTACAACAGCAGATACAGGCGCTTACTTCCGCGCCTACGAGATGGTGGATTCAGATACTGACGGTATCTACGAACTCGACCTGAATGCCGAAAAGACTGGTGCTTATCGCATAACAGCCCGCTACCGAGTCAATCCTCTCGACGACTGGATTTGGCTTGGTGACTCAGGGATTCGTGATCACGCAGTGATCGTTGGGCCTAAAGCTGCACGTGACATGCGCATGTATGAACTCCATGTCGCCAACTCGAATGCAACTAGTGACAGCTTTGCCGACCGCGGTACTTTCGAAGATCTGCATGACGTAAATGAGAATATTAATATCGATTGGCTAAATGACCTTGGAATAAATTGGATCTGGTTTCAACCGATCCATCCCCAAGGCATAGAAGGCCGTCAAATAGACCCTGCTACAAGCGGTGAATACGAACCTGGTAGTCCCTACTCGATTCGGAACTTCTGGGAGATTAACCCTCTTTATACTTCGAATTACGACGGAGCGCTTCCAGATCCTGTTTCAAACCCGACGAACTATACGGCAGCGATGACTGCCTTCCAAGACTTTGTCACCGCCGCGGACACCGGCGAAATTCAGCTCATGCTCGATTTCCCATTTAACCACACCGCTCCCGATGTTGCTCTCGGGCAAAAGGGTATCGATATCTTTGCTGCAATTGGCAATCCAGATGGATGGTCTGCAGGCGACAAGATTCGAGATCACGTCCCACAGTTCTTCTCAACCGATGGAGGCGAGGGTTCTTCGGCATACAGTAATCCAGCTCAAAGTAGTAGTAATATTGCAGTTGCGCCCGACCGGGACGACTTCGGCAAATGGAGCGATGTGCGCGATGTCTTTTTCGGCCGATATGCGACTCTGGTGACTGGCTATCCAGGAGAAGATTCAAGTCGTACTACAGTGCGTAACGAGAGCGACTCATTCGACTACTCTAGCTTAGTCGCCGAGACGATCGGGGTATGGCAATACTTTGGCGAAGTCCTTCCTTACTGGATTATCCAATCAGGCCACCGTGGTTTCAACTCAAGTCCTAGTGAAGGTGCCGATCGAGACAGCTTAGACAGTCAAGGAATCGACGGCCTTCGTAAGGACTTTGGACAAGGCCTCCCACCACAGTGTATGGAATACATCATAAACCGAACCCATGAGTTTAAGTGGAACTTTGTATTTATGACGGAAAGTCTCGATGGTGAAGAAGTTACCTATCGCTCAAGTCGACACTTCGCCGTCCTTAATGAGAATATTATTTTTCCACTTCAAGCGGCTACAACCACATCGGGCTACCGCGGAATCTTTGATGACCGGCGCAACGCATATGATCAGAGCCTCGTGCTTCTTAATAATACTTCGCACGACGAAGAGCCGTATGCCGATTCGTGGGAAGCTCTCATTCGCTACGCCACCGTTTCTACGAACGATGGCTCACCAATGATCATGTATGGCCAAGAAATTGGTGCGGGACAAAAATTCCAAGAATCGCTGCCACAAGGAGCCTTTGACTGGTACGAAAATAATTTCGATAAGGACATTCCCAGCTTCAAGAAGTGGAATTCGATGCAAGCACAATGGACTGCATGGATATATAATGACGCTGGCGTGCAGTTTCTCTATCCTGTTTACAGCGGTATCGGTAAAGCGCGCGAGTTCAGTCCTGCACTTCGGAGTTCAAATCGCTGGTATCTTAATCCAAATGGTAGCCTAGAACCTGACGAAGATATTTTCGCAGTCGCCAAATACTCTGAAGCCAACGCTTTAGTTGCCGAACAAGATGTCGTCATCGCTTTCACGCATCTAGATCGCGACAATACCCAGGCAAACACCTTCGGAATCCCTACTACACTTGCTGACCTGATCGGTCTACAAGTAGACCGCACTTACAACGCAAAAAATATAGCCGCCTACCTTGGTCGTGATAACGAGCATCCGACTCGAAGAGATACATGGCTCTGGGGCAGCGTTGCGCTAGCGGGCATTATGGCATTGCCTGTTTTATCGTTGATCGGGTTGGGGTTTGGTTCGGCTGGCGATATCTGGCCGCATTTAATAGCCCATGTTATTCCGGCTCAATTACGCACTACCGTGATGCTGATGCTGGGCGTCGGAGTTTTATGCGCCATAACCGGCACAGTCACCGCCTGGCTCGTCACCTTCTGCCAGTTTCCCGGGCGCCAGCTTTTTGGCTGGGCGCTATTATTGCCGCTCGCCATGCCAACTTATTTATCGGCGTATAGTTATG
>CALBPO010000405.1 GCA_937899295.1 uncultured Opitutia bacterium | reverse complement strand
CAAGACCGACTGGAATAAAACCTAGCGCAGCAATGAAGGGCATCCAAGATTGGCTTGGCATGTGGATGCCGTGCCCGTGATCATCCTCATAAGTGAGCTTGCGGTTTTCGGGACCATATTTGTCTTCCCAAAGGGCGTCACGTGCAGGAATGATCGGAGTCTTTGCAAAATTGTAAACCATAGGTGGTGAAGACGTTGCCCATTCAAGTGTGCGAGCATCCCATGGGTCATTGCCCGCAGGTTCCCCCTTCCGGAAACAACGGATGATATCGACAACGAGTAAAAAGATGCCGAAGGCTAAGATGTAAGCACCAATTGTGCAGACTAGATTGTAAGTTTCCCAGCCAAAACCTTCGAGGTAGGTGTGAGTGCGTCTTGGCATGCCGAGCAAGCCAAGGAAGTGCATGGGAAAAAAGGTAACGTTTAGACCGACTGTGGAAAAAATCGCCACCCATGTGCTTAGATTACCCTTCCACATCTTACCGATCATTTTGGGTAACCAAAAATAGATACCAGCAACGACGGCTAGGAAGATGCCCCCAATCGCGACATAGTGGAAGTGAGCAATCACGAAGTAACTGTCCTGCTGCTGCGCATCAGCGGGTGCTGATGAGTGCATGATGCCAGAAAAACCGCCCATCATAAACATCCACACAAAACCGAGCGAAAAGATCATCGGTGCACTAAAACGGACTCGCCCGCCCCAAAGAGTGCCAACCCAGTTAAAAATCTTAACTCCCGTCGGTACGGCAATCGCCATTGTTAAAAGAGAGAAGGCCGCTGTGGCGACTTTACCTAAACCCGTTGTGAACATATGGTGCGACCAAACTGCGAATCCGAGGAATCCAATCACGGCGCCTGAGAAGACCACGATGGAATAACCAAAAAGTGGCTTCTTGGAAAATACTGGCAATATCTCGGAGATGATACCCATCGCAGGGAGCACGAGGATGTAAACCTCAGGGTGACCAAAGATCCAGAACAGGTGTTGCCAAAGAATCGGCTGACCGCCACCAGCGACCACGAAAAAGTTGGTGCCAAAGCAACGATCGAACATTAATTGACCCAGCGCAATGGTGATAGCTGGAAAAGCGAATACGATCAGAAGGGATACGACTAGTGTCATCCAAGTGAATACAGGCATACGCATCATTTTCATGCCCGGAGCGCGCATATTTACGATAGTGACAACGAAATTCATGGCAGCAGAGAGAGATGCGATACCGAGTATCTGCAAGCCCATGATCCAGAAGTCTGTGCCCGCACCTGTGAAGTTAGTGCCGGTCAAAGGCGCATAGCCAAACCAACCCATGGCAGGGGCGAGGTCGGTCATGCCAGCAGTGGGACCGCTGGCTTCGAAGAGGCCCATGACTTGTAGCGCTTGTAGGACCCAACCGAAATTGATCACAATTGCCCCCGCCACAAAAGCCCAAAGACTAAAGCTATTAATGCGAGGAAAGGCCACATCACGCGCGCCGATTTGTAGCGGCACGAGAAAGTTAAAAAAGGCAGCATTGAGTGGCATGATCGCGAGGAAAATCATCGTCGTGCCGTGCATTGTAAAAAGTTGATTGTAGCGCTGAGCCGAAATCAGGTCATTTTCTGGGATAGCTAGCTGCGTGCGGATGATAAGGGCTTCGACACCACCTACTAGTAGGAAGAAGAGGGCGATGGCACCGTACATGATGCCAATCTTTTTGTGATCAACCGTCGTCAACCAGTCCATGATCACGCTCCTGCCGTGATCAGGGCGCATGAATCCAAGCTGGCTGTGCTCTGGCTCGAGCACATGCTTCTCAGGTGCTAGGGTAGTGCTAGGAGCGTATATTTCGGTTTCTGTTTGACTCATGTTGAAGGCCTATTTGAGAGATTGTAGATAAAGTGAAAGTTTGTGAATCTCGTCTTCAGTCAATAGGGCAAGTTCACCGTTTTCATCGATTAGTTCGCCGATGCCCCCTCCGCCTGCTTTCCACATACGGTTACCTGGCTTGACGACGTCTGTTTCATGGATCCACTTGTAAAAGTTGTCGTATTGTTTTTCAAGATCAATACTGCCATCTTCTTCGCTGCGATGATTAAGCCAGCCTGCCGCAATCGACATGCGAGAGCCGACATTAGTCAGGTTAGGACCTGCTACTCCGAGTGCACGTGGATTGCCTTTGACAACGTGACAGGTTGCACACTTACCACGACCCATGAAAAGTTTGAGTCCTTCGTTTAGGTCACCCGTCAAAGAATCGGGGTTGTCAGCATAAGCGGTATACCAATCGTCCCATGACTTACCATCGGGCGTGCCATGACCGGTGCGCTCGTCGATCACCCATTCAGCGAATTCCTCATTGTCCACCACGCTTGCACGAAAGAGCATGCGAGCGTGGGAATCTCCGCAATATTCAGCGCATTGACCATAATAGTAATTATGAATTTCTTCTTCTAGGTAAGTTGCATATTCTGCGCGTAGTGAAGGACTTTCATCCTCAGGGCCTGCAGCACCTTGTTTTTCTTTCCACCTAAGGTAATTGTCACCCGCCTGTATCCACATTGAATTAGTGCGACCGGGGATCAAGTCGACTTTACCCGCGATACGGGGTAGCCAGAAAGAATGAATGACATCAGACGAACGTAGTTCCAAGTGGACGACCTTGCCTGCAGGAATGACCATTTCATTGGCGGTCGTGATACCTAGTTGTGGGTATTCAAAAGCCCACCACCATTGGTAACCAATTACTTTAACTATAAGTGGGTTTTCGGATTCTTCTTCGGCTAATTCTTTGCCGCTATACCATGCACCCATGAAGCTCTCAGGGTCTTCCGGCGTATCGTGTGTATACCAGATGCCTTTTAACGTAGGCACGGCAATGATCACCAGTAACAAAATCGATACTCCGATCAGACCGATCTCAACTAGCGGGTTACCATGGCCTTGCGAGGGCATTGGGCGATCATCATTAGGACGCTCTCGAAATTTGATAATAGCAAAGGCAAAGGCTCCGCCTACTGCGATAAAGATGCCAAGCGTTACCCATACGGTAAGCATGAATAAATCGTATTGCGTCTCTGCGACTGGCCCCTTCGTGACGAAAGTTGACATCCGGGTATCCAGATTGCATCCGCCCAGCAAGAGAATGCCTGTGAGGGCGCTTGAATATTGTATGCAGCGGGTGAGACCGCTTGAAATTTGCTTCACGGGATACAATGAGTTCGTTGATTGATGAGTTGTTACTTTAGCCAGACAAATAAAATATATGACATGAAGTAAGTTTCGACAAGGCGAGTGACAAGAATATCTTCAATGTTATTAAAGCATCAGTTTTGCTAATGCTAGTATTAGCAAATTCGATAGGTATCTCAATTTACCTAATTCATCGTTCTGAAACTAGACGACCTCTACTTTTCAGCTATAGTTGCTTATGAAAAATTTCTATTTTGTCCTCGTGTTACCACTTATATTCATAGCTTGCGGCGATTCTGCAAGCGATCGTAGC
Source organism: uncultured Opitutia bacterium (assembly GCA_937899295.1). Taxonomy (GTDB): domain Bacteria; phylum Verrucomicrobiota; class Verrucomicrobiia; order Opitutales; family Coraliomargaritaceae; genus Thalassobacterium. Next base: position 694 of record CALBPO010000405.1, on the reverse strand, counting down.
CAACGCGACCATGATCACAAGCACCCGCAAGCTGAGGCTAGCGAAGTGCTGCCCAGCAATCCCGTTTCTGTCATCGGCGGCGTTACGGTTCTTGAGATGACGGGGAGTGACCGCATGAAGTATAATCTAGAGGCATTCTCGGTGCCAGCTGGTAGCCTCGTGAAGTTGAACTTCCGTAATGTCGGCAAAATGCCCAAAGCCGCAATGGGGCACAATGTTGTCTTTCTTAAAGCGGGCGTCGATTCCGGTGCATTTGCAACCGCCGCTGCAGCTGCTCGCGATAGTGAATATATTCCCGTCGAACTAGTAGACCAGATCCTCGCCTATACTAAACTTCTTGGTCCTGGCGAGAACGACACAATCGAATTCACGGCACCCGCTTTATCTGGTGATTATGAATTTCTCTGCTCATTCCCCGCCCATCTATTTGCTGGGATGAGGGGCGTGATGACGGTGGAATAAACCTACAAAAGCTGTAACAAGCCCCATCATCGAGCTACATTACCACCAAATGTAGAGGAACAAATAAATTAGTACACCTGTTACTGAGACGTAATACCAGATTGGAAAGGTCCAACGAGCCCAGGATTTGTGTCTATCGCGCTTGCCGCGGATTGCTAGGCTAAGTGCCGTCAGCACTAGCGGCACGATTAAAATAGCGAGCGCAAGATGGGTGACGAGCATGGTGTAAGAA
>CALBPO010000404.1 GCA_937899295.1 uncultured Opitutia bacterium | reverse complement strand
CGGGCGCTCGGCGAGTAGATAAGCCTGACCGAATTCAAGGTAGAGCGCGGCCGAATAGTCATCCGCCTCACGCAGACCTTTAAGTTGCGCCTCCAAGCGCGCGATTAGACGGGTATAAAACTGAGTCCAAAATTGACCGCCTTGGTAGAGTCCCACGCTTTGGCGTCGTGATTCGAAGCGAGTTTTGGTTTCGTAGAGGCGGCGCTCTTGAGCGTTAACTAGCTGAGTGTAAGGCGGCACGATACGGTAGCATTCGACCGCATCGAGATAGTCTCCGGAAGCAAGTAGTTGGTGCCCCATTTCGAGTGCGGCAAAAGCCAGCACGGCGAGCTCGGGCATTTGATCGACTGACCAGTCCGAGCTGAGCATGTATTCGCGTGCTTGATCAGTGCGCCCGAGGTCTAAGGCTTTTTGCAGCGCCATGAGGCGTGCTTTTGTACGCAGGACACCCTCGCGCTGATTAGCGTAGACATTATCAAGTGTAGCGAAGGCCTCATCTTCACGGCCAGCTTCAAACATCAAGCGCACGGCTTCCAGCGTAGCCAGAGCGGCCTCCGCCCGATTTGGATCGATTGCAACAAATCGCTTATAAGTATCGATCGCCTTATCGACTTCACTGATTTCTGAGTAGGCACGCGCGAGGTTGAAAAGTACAAAGCTCAGTCGACTGCGGTCATCTGGAAAAGTTTTCACGAACGATTCAAACAAGCGAATCGCCGTCTCCGTCTCTTCATGGAGCAAGGCCGCATAGGCATGCAGCGGCATGATCGTCAGTTGAAAGACGCGCAAAGCACATTCAACTCACGAGGCATCGGTAGAGCTAGTTTCAGTGTGAGTAGGCTTCTTCAAACCAATGTCGATGCCAGTACACAAAAGAGCACTGCTGGAGGAAGAATCCAAGAATAAAGGATTCTTCCTCTCAGCAGTGCTGCTTAGAATTAATCAGTTGTGATGCTGAGTCTTAGGAAGCGCTGGCCACCGGCAGGAGGATCTGTCTCCGTGTAACTGCGTGTGTAGGTGCCATCAGCGTTGACGTCGCCCACCGAGGCGGTGAATGCAACGTTTGCGAAGGCGACACTCAGATCACTGGTAGCTTGTAGGGTGACGGTGATGCCAGACGGCTCAGACTCCAAGTCGCTGGTCAGTGTGAGGGCACCATTATCGATGCCATAGCTAATCGCATCCGGACCTGAACCATCGCCGAATCCGGCTAGGTATTCCTCCAGCACGGTGAATCCGTTGCCATTGGAGTCTGTTCCAAGATCATCCGATGTTAGACTGCGCAGAGTCAGGTAGTCGGCGACTGGATCAGCTGCTACTGCATCGCTCGCTGTTACTAGTATATTGTCCAGATACCAATACTCAGAACCCGTAAGAGATCCGTCAGATGTGTAACGAAATGCGAGATAGAACGTGCTCACACCATCCAGTGCAGCAGGGAGGGATACGTCACCAGATGCAGTCAGCCCAGTTGGAGCGTCTACTTGAAGATTTGTGCTGAAATCATATGTTATTCCAGTCCAAGTAGCTGAGCCCTCAGGATCACCACTACCGCTGTAATCAGTCGAGTAAACTAGTTCGAAGGTAGATAGTGCTGAAGCATAGCCTCCAGCAAAATCGAAACTAATAACTCCGTCCGCCTTACCACTGAGGTCGAATACCGGCGAGACAAGATATATGTTGTCCGCACCAGAGTTGCTCGAACCATC
>CALBPO010000403.1 GCA_937899295.1 uncultured Opitutia bacterium | reverse complement strand
TTCCGCAATACCGAAGCTCTCTTCAGTATCAGGGTCGTATACAACTTGCGCAATTCCATCTCTATCCCGTAGGTCAAGAAAAATAACACCACCGTGGTCCCTCCTCCTGTGGACCCAACCACAAAGGGTGACATTCTCATCAATATTTGACTCATTCAACTCACCGCAAAAGTGGCTTCGCATAGACAATTCCTATCCTTATTTCTTCGATTCAGCAGCACCCGTCGGTGATTTCTGACTTGATTCAGCTCTCGGGCTAACCTTTGTTGATACACTTTGTTTTTTCGAAGTTCCAACTTCTTTTTTAGAATCCTTATCTGATCCTACGCCATCCGATTTATTATTTTTTGAATCTGATTCCGCAATTTTTTTCTTCTCTCCCGTTTTAAAATCTGTCTCATACCATCCCCCACCCTTTAAGCGGAAACTGGCAGCTGAGACGAGCTTACGAAGACTCGAAGAGCCGCATGCAGAACAGACCTCAAGGGGTTTGTCGCTAAGCTTTTGCAATGCCTCGATTCTTGCGCCGCAAGAATCGCATTGATATTCATAAATAGGCATATAATTCTTCTTCTCTTACCAAAACATCTCGCAGACCGCCTGTACTTATCCTAAAACTAGTCATATGACAGACTTTCGATACTCACACGCTTAAATTAGAACAGCAATTATACCTAATCTGACTGATGTAGCACCTCTCATAAAATGAAAAGTTTGCTTTATGAGGAATAAATAAGCAGATCGCGCTAGAATTTAAGATCCAAAAAATCAAACAAGCAGCTCTAATTATTGATCTAAACTTTTTAAAATCAGATTTCTGAAACAACTTAAGGTGCTAGTCGCCAAAACATGAATTATCAAAAAGAATATATAACCCCATAATCTTGCAAACAAAGTCTATATAAATGCTTGCTAGGCTCCAGTGAATGTTTTATAAATACACTCCCTAAATAGTAGCCGAAGGGATTTTGGTTTAACGCAGTATATTAGCGAATTAACATCCGATCACTTCGGGCATTTTGAAGTTCGGCTTCCATAAATTGTAATTCAAAAGAGATTGGGCATGGCTGTAAAAAAAACACCGAAAAAGAGCGCATTGGCAAGAAGGTCTGCTTCAACTAAGAAGGCTCCAGCAATACAAAAAAAATATACCAAAACTGAAATTCTTAACGAAATTTCAAAGAGAGCAAACGTAAGTAAAAAAGAAGTTGTTGCAGTCCTCGACGAATTAGATAACTTAATAGAGCGACATATTAAAAAGCGTGCAGTTGGCGAATTCACACTGCCTGGACTACTTAAAATAAAATGCGCAACACGACCAGCTAGGCCTGCACGAAAAAACGTTCCAAACCCATTTCGCCCAGGTGAACTGATGGACATTCCGCGTAAACCAGCTAGCACTAGAGTTAAAGTTTTACCCTTGAAGAAGTTGAAAGAATTCGCCTTATAGTACATATAATCCGCATCATTGTGAGCGGGTTATGATCTGAAACACTTAAAGGCAGCCAAAGGCTGCCTTTCTTTTGATGGAGAACTCTCTCTTAAAAAACATAATGAAAACCAGCAACTATCTACTAGCCACGATAAAAGAGTCACCAGCAGACGCTGAAATTACAAGCCACAAACTAATGCTTCGTGCTGGACTAATAAGAAAACTTGCCAGCGGCCTATACACATGGCTCCCATCAGGTCATCGAGCACTTAAAAAAATCGAAAAGATTGTGCGCGAAGAAATGAACAAGTCGGGCGCTATGGAAATTTCTATGCCTGTCGTGCAGCCTGCAGAGCTTTGGCAAGAATCAAAGCGCTGGGAGGAAATGGGGCCAGAACTATTGCGTCTAAAGGATCGTCATGATCGAGATTTCTGCCTGGGCCCCACTCACGAAGAAGTCGTAACAGATCTATTTAGACGAGAGATACAGAGCTATCGTTCGCTACCAGTAAACTACTATCAAATCCAAACTAAATTTCGCGACGAACGCAGGCCTCGCTTTGGCGCTATGCGCGCCCGCGAATTTACCATGAAAGATGCCTACTCCTTTCACGCCGATCAGGCCTCTTTCGACGAGACCTATCAGGAAATGTATGACTGCTACAGTCGCATTCTGACGCGTATGGAATTGGATTTTCGCGCAGTTGAAGCAGACACCGGTAACATCGGCGGTTCTAACTCCCACGAATTTAATGTCCTAGCCGAGTCAGGGGAGGACACCATCGTCTTCGCATCGGATGGGGATCGGAA
>CALBPO010000402.1 GCA_937899295.1 uncultured Opitutia bacterium | reverse complement strand
ATAAGCGTGGGAAGATGAATCCCGAGCGCAAGGGGCTCGCAGTCTTCCGCCTATTTCTTTGCCCCGAGCCCGCGACGCGGCGCACGAATCTCGTTTATTTGATCTACATGTTAGCCTTCAGTGGGATGGAATTTACGCTGACATTTCTCGCGTCCGAGCGATTTGACTTCTCCCCTGCACAGAATGGAGGCATGTTCGTCTTCATCGGACTCATTCTGGTGCTCGTTCAAGGTGGCATCGTGCGCCGACTCGCATCTCCTATCGGCGAGAAGCGACTAGCCATAGCTGGAATCGCCTTTGGCGTGGCCGCCTTTCTGGCATTGGCTATAGCCATGCAATTGGGCCTATTCTTCGGAGCGCTCGCCCTGATGGCCTTCTCCATCGGCCTTGCCTCGCCTACACTCAGTGCACTCGTATCACTCTATTCTAGCGAGTCGGATCAGGGCACCAATCTTGGTATATTCCGCTCGGCAGGCTCGCTCGCTCGGGCGATAGGCCCACTAACGGCGGCCTTAGTTTACTTTATCTATGGCTCACAAAGTGCCTACCTTTTTGGTGCGCTCGTGGTAATTATCCCTCTAGTCATGGCGCTTAAGCTACCGAAGCCGGTGAAGGGCTAAAATAACTGGACGCTCGACAAGCGTACAGCCCACGATAAAGCCTACTCACTATCGCCACTGCGATCGCTTTCTTGACGCTCTTTGGCGACGTTAACCACGAGCTGGCGGCCAGAGACCTCTTGGCCATCGAGCTGGCGAATGGCTTCTTGGCCTGCGGCTTCTTCGGCCATTGTAACAAAACCGAAACCACGAGGACGACCGCCACCAGGACGGGTCACGATGATCGCGTCTTCGACCTCACCGCATTGTCCGAAAATCTCGCGGAGATCATCAGCAGTGGCATCGAAAGAGAGGTTACCTACATAAAGTCGAACGGACATAGTGAAAATTAGGAATTAAGAATTAGGAACTCGGAATGAATCCTGAAGATACGCAAACAAGCGGACGAAGACTCAACCTGACAACCTTTTATTTGTATTCTGATTTGCCAAGACACTGCTTCGAGGCTTGCGTCACAAATTAACTTTTAACGCACGTGAGTATAAAAAAAGACAAACGACAGCAAAACACCATCCTTCGGGTCTCCGCCTACCTGTTTCGCTATAAGGGCTTGTTTTGGCTGACGATAGGGCTTGCTGCGAGCATGGCGGCGATGGAGATCGCCGTACCGATTGCAATCCAACGCATCTTCGACGGACTCGAAGCGACTAGAGCGCTCGACGGCCTCATTTACGGAGTCGGGCTGATCGCCCTCTTCTACCTCGGCAGTGAGATTTTTAATAGCCTACGTATCCGAGTAAACAATACTCTAGAGCAGCGTGTCCTTCTAGAGATGCGGCGCGACCTCCACAGCAAACTGCTGCGCCTGCCCGTCTCATTTTACGACCAGCGCAAGAGTGGCGAGATTTCCTCTCGTGTGATTGAGGATGTGGCAGCAGTCGAGCGCGCCCTACTTGACGGCACAGAACAAGGTACGGGTGCTATCCTACGTATCTTAATGATCAGCACCTATCTTTTTTATCTGCAACCCTTCCTAGCATCCTTCGTATTTCTGCCAGTTCCAATCTTGGTAATCATGGGTCTTTATTACTCGGAAGGATCTCGCGTAATCTGGAAAGGGGTGCGTGAGAGCTCGGGAGATCTGAACAGTCTGTTGGTAGAGGATATTCAAGGGAATCGCCTCATTCAGACTTTCGGACTTCAAGATCGCGAGTCCGCTAGATTCGAGGTCAAAGCAAATTCCTTAAAGGAGAAAACCCTGCGAGCGATGTATCGCTGGGCGAATTATCACCCGGTCACTAACCTGGTGACCAAGCTCGGCTTCCTCAGTATCGTAGCAATCGGCGGCTACTTTGTGCTGCAAGAATCATCGGACTTT
>CALBPO010000401.1 GCA_937899295.1 uncultured Opitutia bacterium | reverse complement strand
AGTTGATTTTTTAGTTACCTTCTTGACCGCTTTTTTTGCTGATTTTTTAGCGACTGTTTTCTTGGCCACTTTCTTAGCCGTCTTTTTGGCTGTAGCCTTTTTAGCTACTTTCTTGACCGCCTTTTTAGCTACTTTCTTGGCTGCATTTTTTTTAGTTACCTTCTTGACCGCTTTCTTAGTCGTCTTTTTGGCTGCAGTTTTTTTAGCGCTTGTTTTCTTGGCCGTCTTTTTAGCTGATTTTTTAGCTACTTTCTTGACCGCTTTTTTGGCGATCTTCTTAGCTATTTTTTTCGTGGAAGATTTCTTTTTGGTAGGCATAATTATTAAATAGTTGAGTAGAAGTTAATAGTGTTATGAAAGGTGATTGAGTGCTTCAGCACAGCGTGCGGATACTGGGCCCCAGCCATTGGTATCGACGAGCTCGGGCACCCATCGCCAACTGCGTGGACAGCGGACGCCGTCTGCATGAGTGACTTCGACGTCAAGTTCAGCACTTCCTGTGGATTCGACCAAAGCGACCTGCGAAAGTATAAACAGTTCCGGCAAATCGCTTGCATATTTTTGTAGACGGGCAAAATTAGGGTTACTAGATGAGCTAGTGATCACGAGCTTCGCATCAAGGCTTTGTCCTATTGTCTTTTGTTGGCGAAGGGCTTCGAGGCGATCGTTGACTTGGCTTGAAAGAAAGCTACGCAGCGCTGTGATGTCGTCTGCTGTTTCTTCATCGTCCCAATTAGGATCGACTACTGGCCAGTCCGTTAGTGCGATCGCTTGGTCGGTAAAGTCGCTATCATTTTGAGCGAAGCTCCAAGCCTCGTCGGCTGTGAATGGCACAAGTGGTGCTATCAAGCGAGTGAAGACAGAGAAGATGATGTGGATTGCAGTCTGCGAGGATCGGCGGAGCGGGTCGTTTGGGCTGCGCGTATAGAGACGATCCTTGAGCACATCATGGTAGGTAGCTGAGAGTGTATTGGCAACGAAGGGATCAATGAAGTCTTTAAATGCACGGTGGAATTCGTAAAGATCATAGGCTTCGGTCACCTTACGAACAAGCTTCGCTAGCTCGTTGAGTGCCCATCTGTCGAGTGCGTTGAGTTGTTCTAGGGGGACGGCGTCGGTCGCGGCATTGAAGTCGTGCAGGTTGCCGATTTGGAATCGAAGTGTATTGCGAAGATTGCGGTAGTTGTTAGCCACATTCTTCACGATCTTGTCGGAGACGGGCACATCGCCTCGGTAATCCTGCGAGCAAATCCAAAGTCGGATGATGTCGGCACCGTAGCCCCCAATCCACTCGTTGAGCGGACGAGCGGCACCATCACTCTTAGAGAGCTTGGTGCCATCTTCCTTCACGATGAATCCGTGAGTGAGGAGGTTTTTATAGGGCGCTGCTTTATCGACAATTACCGATGTCCAGAGTGAACTTTGGAACCAACCACGATGTTGGTCAGATCCTTCAAGATAGAGGTCGGCTGGCCATTTTAGATTAGATCTTTCTTGTAAAACTGCACAGTGGCTCGATCCAGAGTCGATCCAAACATCGAGTGTGTCGTTACCGCATGTGAGTTTTTCGGCACTTGGCCAGTCGCTGGGAAGTGGGATACCGTCGAGGATTTCGGCAGCTGCCTTTTCGAACCAAAGGTCAGTTCCAGCCACAGCGACTTTCTTAGAAATTGCCCGAATGACGTCGGCATCCATGTAGGCGCCTCCATCTTCATCGTAGAACGCCGGAATAGGGACGCCCCATGTGCGCTGGCGACTGATGCACCAATCGGGACGATTTTCTACAGCTGCGCGGATGCGATTCTTACCCCAACTGGGGATGAAGTTGACGTCTTTGAGGGATTCCAGCGCACGAGCGCGATCGCCGTTCTTATCAAGAGCGATAAACCACTGGTCCATCGCACGAAAGACGACGGGCGTTTTGGAGCGCCAGCAGTGGGGGTAGCTGTGAACAAACTTCTTTTTGGAAATGAGTGAGCCATTG
>CALBPO010000400.1 GCA_937899295.1 uncultured Opitutia bacterium | reverse complement strand
GCGCTGCTCTTTGTGAAGGTCGCTATTCATCTCAAGGTCGAACTTATCGACCTCGCGGCGGAAGGCAGGTACCTCGTTCAGGCGGTGGAACTGCTTATTCTTCGGCATGCCGAGCTTAACTTGGTAGAGGCTGGCCACGGCGGCATGTTTGTCCTCTTCGCTAGAACTCTCGTCTTCCAAAACTTTTTTAGCCTCCGCGACGAGCTTGTTACAAAAGGCTTGCTGCTTAGAAAATAGATTCTGGATGGTGGGTTTTACTTCGTTAAAGGGCAGCGGGTTATCATCCTGCATCGGACCCGAAATAATGAGCGGCGTGCGCGCTTCGTCGACGAGGATGGAGTCGACCTCGTCAATGATACAGAAGTAATGGTCGCGCTGAACCTGGTCTTCCTTACGACTGGTCATTCCGTTATCGCGCAGGTAGTCGAAGCCAAACTCAGAGGCGGTGCCGTAGGTGATGTTGCAGGCATACATCTCACGGCGCGACTGCGGGTCCATCGAGTTTTGGATACAACCCACAGTCAGCCCAAGGAAACGGAAGAGGTGGCCCATCCACTCGGAGTCACGGCGGGCAAGGTAGTCATTCACCGTGACGAGCTGGCAATTGCGGCCTGTCAATGCGTTGAGGTATAGTGGGCATGTCGAGACAAGGGTCTTGCCCTCACCGGTTGCCATTTCCGCGATACGTTTTTCGTGGAGCGTAATGCCACCGATAAATTGAACGTCGTAATGGACCATTTCCCAAGGCAGTTGGTGGTCGCAAACATCGTAGGACTGGCCACACATCCGGCGGGCAGCACTCTTTACTGCAGCGAAGGCTTCGGGCAAAAGATCGTCGAGACTCTCGCCACCCTCCTGATTGCGCTTCATGAACTCAGCCGTCTTCGCGCGAAGCTGCGCATCGGAGAGCGACTGATACTCGAGCTCGATGGCGTTTATGCTCTCGATGATGGGCTGGCACTTTTTTAGGTATTTACCATAGTGACGACCGGAGAATTTCTTTAGTATGGAGGAGATCATTAGACCTATTAACTGCGTTGGGAAATGAGATTTGCGTGCATTGCGGATTCAAAGAGGACACCCAGAATACGAAAGTTGGAGAAAATGGTCAACGAGCCAATGAGTGGCAAGTGTGTACTACAATCATAAGGGGTTGACTCTGGAGAGCTTTCTGACGGGGTTAAGGCATGAATATCGTTTGTCTCGACTTAGAGGGAGTATTGATTCCCGAAATCTGGATCGCATTTGCGGAAAAGACCGGAATCGAGGCGCTCAAGCGCACCACTCGCGATGAACCAGACTACGACGTGCTGATGCGTTACCGCTTGGACATTCTCGATAGAGAGGGCTTCAAGCTAACCGATATCGAGGAAGTCATCGGCACGCTTGATCCGATGCCAGGTGCCGCGGAATTCGTCGAATGGGTCACCTCGCAGACGCGCCTCGTGATCCTTTCCGACACTTTCCGCCAATTTGCAGGGCCCCTCATGGCTAAGCTCGGGCACCCCACTCTCTTTTGCCACGATCTAGTAATCGATGAGTCGGGTCGCATCGCCGACTACGCCCTCCGTCTCAAAGACCACAAGCGCAAGGCGGTCGAAGCCTTCAAGGCGCTCAAATTTGATACCTTTGCGGCGGGCGATTCTTACAACGACCTCTCAATGATCGATGTAGCTGACAACCGAGCACTCTATTGCCCACCCGAGCGACTCACTATTGAACGCCCGGAGCTACCCGTTGCCCGCACCCATGCTGAGCTTCGCCAAATCATCGAAGGCATCCTGTAACTCACCCCAAAACGACGACAAGCCATGCTAGTTCACACTGTATTCTTCTGGCTACGCAAAGACCTCGACGGCGCGTCTTCGCCTGCCCACCGCCGAGGCATTGGCGGTGGGAAAGGACGACGACGAGGAGGAGGCGGCGGCGGCGGCCAGCGGCGGCGGCAGCGGCGGCGGCAGCGGCGGCGGCCCGGGCGCGGCGGCGGCGGCGTAGGGCG
>CALBPO010000399.1 GCA_937899295.1 uncultured Opitutia bacterium | reverse complement strand
CACCGCGTCGGCATCGTTATCATGATATCGGTGGCGGCATGCTCGTCCCCACAAGCTGGCGATATACTTGTACCTGTCCGTCTCCTTTGTGGGTTGCGCAGCTCCTACATCATCGCGATCCGCAGGAGCCTCGCTCCTCGCCCTCTGCCGATGTGCACTGCGCTGGTAAAGCTGGATGTATCGGGAAATATACTGGCTGTGGAAGGCGGCAAGCACATTGCAGAGGGAATCAAAGGGCATCCCGCGTTGACAAAGTTGACTTGGCGAGATGATGATAATGTGATCACATTTGATGGGACGCAGAGTGAGGTGGATCTGAGTGGCCAACATCTCACTGCGATCGATGCTGAGCTTGGCGGCTTCGACGCTTTCAAGGAAGCCTTTGCTAATGCAGGCGCCACACGTTTTGGCTCCGGCTGGGCATGGCTTATCGTCAAAGCAGACGGCTCACTCGCAGTGACCTCGACTCCAAACCAAGACTCCCCTTGCATGGCTGGAGTGGCTGATGTCGAAGGTAAACCCGTCATCGGTCTCGATGTCTGGGAACACGCATACTACCTCAAGTATCAGAACTTGCGACCTAAATATATCGAGGCATTCTGGAATGTCGTCGACTGGAGCGCAGCCGAAGAAAACTACAAAAACGCAAAGGCCTAAGTGGCTAGCTCAATCCCGCGGCCGAGGCAGGATTTTTTAAGAAGCCGTTCCATTATTGGAGCGGCTTCTTTTGTATTATGTCCTAGAGTCTCGTAATTACAGCCTCGCAGACTTAAAACTCCGACTTGAACTCTCTGCAAGCCACGGATACCGTGTCCAAACACATGGACAAACTATCCGAAATCATGGCCGCTAAACGCCACGCTCTGAGCAAGCAAATCCGCCCCGTACGGGATCAGGAACTGGAACGTCTCGGTCGTATGCAAACACAGGGCAGCAGTTTCCTTGAGGCGCTCGCACGAAAAGACCGACTCTCCGTCATTGCCGAGATCAAACGGAAGTCTCCCTCTGCTGGCGAAATCGCTGCCGCCACTCTAGACGCGGTCGATCAAGCCCGGGAATACGTCAATGCCGAGGTCGACTGCATGTCCATTCTTACTGACACCGACTATTTTGGCGGCACACTGCAAGACCTCTGGGATATTGTCGAATTCCTCGAAGTGCACAAGCGCAAGACACCCTGTCTACGCAAGGACTTCATGGTGCACCCCATTCAAGTGGCCGAAGCCGCCGAGGCTGGCGCGCGCTGCATTCTAATCATCGTCCGTGCCCTTGAAGACGACGAGATCAAAGCCCTTCGCGACGCCGCCGAAATAGCTGGACTCGACATTCTCTATGAGATCCACGAAGAGCGTGAATTAGAAAAAGCCCTCCGCTTCGGTCCTAAGATTGTTGGTGTCAACAACCGAGACCTTAAACGCTTCAAGACCGACCTCTCAGTATCCGAATTGCTGATACCACAAATTCCGGACGACATTATTAAGGTCAGCGAGAGCGGCATCTTCGATCTCGAAGACGCCGAACGAGCCAGCGCCTGCGGGGCCAACGCCATTCTTGTCGGCGAAGCCCTCATGCGCGCCGAGGACCCCGAAAAATTGGTCGAGGCCTTTCACAATGCGTAAAGAAGGTCCAAGTTCGAATAGTCCTCTCGCATCTGACGTTCAGTATTGAATGTTCAATGTCCGAGCGCAGCGATATGCCCCTAAGCCCAACAGCCACGCGCGAGCTCCTTGAACAACTGGAGCACTTCCCTAAGAAAAAACTAGGACAAAACTTCCTCGTAGATGGAAACATCGTGCGCAAGTCGATTGAACTGGCTGAACTCGATGCAGATAGCTGCGTGGTCGAAATAGGACCCGGCCTCGGCACACTGACTAAAGCCATTCTTAACAGTGGCGCATCACTCTGGACAGTGGAGCGCGATAAGACTCTCGCGGAACATCTGCGCAATCACTTCTCCGATGAGCTAAATCTACTCCCGATTATGAATGGGGGTTCGCCCGCGAAGCAAGCAATCCTCCAATTAATCGAGGGTGATTGCCTCGACTACCCCATCGCAGGACTACCCAAAGCCACGGCCGTGACCGGCTATAAGATCGTGGCTAACCTCCCCTACGCCGTCTCCACTCCTTGGATGGAAGCCGTCATCTCGGGCGAACTGCCCGAGCGCATGGTGCTCATGCTGCAAAAAGAAGCCGGCGACCGCTACACCGCCCCCCATGGCAGCAAGACCTTTGGTGCGATTTCCATCTTTCTGCAGTCAGCCTTTAAGGTGCATAGTAAGCACCTCGTCTCAGCGCAATGCTTCCATCCCGCGCCCAAAGTCGACTCCGTCCTCCTGCGCCTTGACCGCAGGACCGACGTCATCCACTTCAGCATAGCCGCTCGCGAATGCATCCGCCGCATATTTACGCAACGTCGTAAGCAACTTGGCGCCCTCTGCAAAAACGACTCGCAAGCTGGTGCACTTATTTGGTTTAACGAGCTACTCAAAAATGGCGTTAGCCCTACCGTGCGGCCTGAAGAGCTGGCCATCGAGCACTGGCAAAGTATAACGCGCTTCATCAATTAATTCACTAGTCACCATTCCTATCCGACCACTCTTCCCCATGAATCCGATCCGCTGGAAGCTACATTGGCAAATTTTGCTCTCGCTT
>CALBPO010000398.1 GCA_937899295.1 uncultured Opitutia bacterium | reverse complement strand
TTACGCGGTTTGGGCGGGTAAACGTTTACCCACCGAAGCCGAGTGGGAGGTTGCTGCGCGCGGCAATAATAACTCACAAAACATGTATCCTTGGGGCACGGAACTAGAACCAAACGGCAAGCATCGTTGCAATGTATGGCAGGGTGATTTTCCAAGTAAGAATTCAGCTGCCGACGGCTATCTATGGACCGCCCCCGTAACGGCTTATCGCAAATACGATAATGGTTTTTATAATCTCGTTGGTAACGTCTGGGAGTGGTGTGCCGACCGGTTTCATCCCACCTGGCACGCCAAAGAAAGTGAAGCGACTCGAATAAATCCGAAAGGACCCGCGAGTGGCGATAGTCGGGTAATGAAAGGCGGTTCTTTCCTCTGTCACGATAGCTATTGTAATCGTTACCGCCTCGGCGCACGTACGGCTAATACGCCTGACTCTGCTGCGACCAATTTAGGCTTTCGCTGCGCACGCGATGCCTGAACGATGCCCAGACTTAGAAGCTCTGACCCCATTTCGAAACAAGGGTATCCTGCACTATCGCTTATTTTGCTTGTCTGCGATCAAGTTTCGATAGGCTTGAACCGATTCAGTCTGAGTGTTATACGCGTCTCCTAGTCGAAAGGCGTGCTTGTAAACTCTTGTTTCGAGCCCGACTAGGTCGTGCCAGACTTGCACCTGCCCATCGCAATGCATGCCAGCACCAATTCCAATGACTGGGATTTTTAGTACCTGACTCACTTGCTGAGCGACCGCTTCGGGTACGAGTTCGAGAATGATTCCAACTGCGCCTGCTGTTTCGAGTTGCTGACTCTCTTCGATCAACTGATCGGCCGATTTGCTGTCTTTCGCTTGCAGAGCGGGCTTTTCGATGAGTTGCGGCGTGAAACCGAGGTGCGCCCAACCATCGACTTTGGAGCTGGCCAGAGCTACAAATACTTCTGGTTTGAAACCTTCTACTTTGACTCCATCTACGCCGTCCTGATGGAGCTGTGACGCTGCGTCCATGACCATCCCTAGATCGTGAGATGCTGAGTAGGGGATGTCAGCGAGCAAGTAAGCACGCTCGATTCCACGTGCGACGGCACGCACGTGGTGGCACATTTCCTCTAGGCTAAGGTCATTCTGGTGCGCGTAGCCGAGTACATTAGTCGCGAGGCTGTCGCCCACAAAGATGACATCGATCCCGCAGGCATCTTGAATCTTGGCAGTCGGATAATCGTAGCAAGTCAGCATCGAGATGCCGATACCGTCTTGTTTGAGTTGCTTGAATTTAGAAGCCTGA
>CALBPO010000397.1 GCA_937899295.1 uncultured Opitutia bacterium | reverse complement strand
TTCTTCCGTCTCGTTTTGAACCGTAGGCATGGGCGCGTCGGCACTGGTCGGCGTAAATGCTACGTATCCAAGGTCAGGCATTTCAGGAAGGCGGACGATGACTGGGTCGTCAGCTTCACCGCTTATGATGGCCAGCTTAGGCTTCAGTTCCATGGTGTTCCCAGTTGCAATAGCCTCCCCGTTAATGACTTTGGGATCGCCCGTAAGGACGGCACGCTCATCGGCGGGATAAAAAGTGACTTGTTCTCCGGTAGCGACCTGCCCGTTCTGCTCAATGCGGACGCCACCGCTGGCGACGATGTTTTTAACCTCACCGACTTTGAGATCTAAATCCTCCTCTTTGGCCTTAGGCTGATCGACCTTATTAGAAATAACAGTCATGCGCGCGGATTGCATCTGTACGGCCCCGGACATGACTTCGACAGAGCCCTTAAAGAAAAAGTGGTTCTCCGTCGGTTTTTCACGCATAGTGATCGTATCGGCTAGAATGATGGTATCAGAAGTCAGAGCAGAAGCTCCTAGAATACCAAGGCCGCCTGTTTCGATGAGAATCATTTGCGCCCGGCCTGCCGCTTTAGTGCCGGCGATCTCAATCTCGCCAGATTGGCTGCGAATGGTTTCACCGCTCAAATAAGCTCCCTTCATGTCGATGCTAGCCGCCCCCGAAAGATTAACAAGCTGTTCTCGAGGAAAGAACTCAGCCTCGTCAGCATTGATCGTTTTGCCACTTTGAATGATCGTCACATCGTCGTGAGCGATGATCTGGCGAATGGAATCCAGCTCACTGGGTGCTAGCTTGGAGCCACTGCCACCCCGACCTTGGGGCACATCCGCCAGAGCGATAAGCGTCTCACTCTTCAAGTCCATTTGATCGGAAACGGCGTGCACATTCCCAGTAAATTCGAAGTAATATTCTTCCTTGGTCGTGCGTAGGAGGAGATGATCGCTATGAATTTCAGTTCCGCTTAGGTCACCATCGGTCTTTGTCTCACCTATGTTAACAAAGGCACCCGCTATGCCTTGGGTGAATTTCACAACTGCATCCTGTTTAACTATGATTTCCTTAGTGTCGCCCGACCACTTCCAACCGATACCAGAGATTTTGAAATTCGCCCCGACGATCGTAATAGGACTTTCGGAGTAGCCCCGGTTTTCCTGCAAAAGCAGCGTGCCTTGGGGGCTATCCATCGAAAGCTCTAAGGCCATGCGTTCGTCGCCAGAATAAATACGCATTGCCATTTGTTTGACGCTTACTTGTTCGTCCCTGTCGTAAATACCCTGGTCCCCTTGCAGCATCCACTGGGTATAACCGTTATCGCCGAAGCGCGGGAGGCGAAAATTTTTAATCGGCGCGTTGGGTGTCATCTGCGAATAGAGCGAAGCAGTGACGAAACAGAGAAGGGAAACTGTAAGAAATCGCGAGAAACGCATAAACATAAAGAAACCCAGAGAGGGCTCCGGGTTCCAGTCTTAATTGTTTATATTATGGTCGAGTCGCCAAATCCCCAAGACGGAATAGTGAGACTGCAATAGCCTACTAGGACTCTTTTTTGGGAAGCACGGCTTTCACGTGTAGGTCACGCAGTTGCTTGTCAGTCGCGATGCCCGGGCTCTGCGTCATCATTTCCTGCCCCTTTTGGTTCTTCGGGAAGGCAATCACATCGCGAATACTCGAACGCTGCCCAAGAATCGTGCAAATACGGTCGAGCCCAAAAGCGATACCGCCGTGAGGCGGAGCGCCGTATTCAAAGGCCTTGAGCATATAGCCGAAACGGCTTTCTACGACCTCTGCGGGAATCTTAAGCACGTCTTTAAAAACCTTCTTCTGCAGTTCGGGCTGATGGATACGGATGGAGCCGCCGCCGAGTTCGACACCATTGAGTACGAGGTCGTAATGCTGACCACGCACTTTCTTTGGATCACTATCAAGGAGAGCAACGTCCTCAACGACTGGAGCCGTGAATGGGTGATGCGAGGAAACGTAGCGACCTTGCTCCTCATCGAAGAGCATGAGCGGGAACTCGATCACCCAGAGGAATTTGTAGTCGGTCGGACTGATCGTTAACTTCTCGCGCTTGACCAAGAGTTGCGCAGCTTCTAGGCGCACGCGTCCAAGGATCGTGCAAGCACGCTCCCACTCGGTCGCCGCAAAAAAGATGATGTCACCGTCTTCGACTTGAAGCTGCTCTTTAATGGCCGCCTTTTCTTGGTCAGAGAAAAACTTAAGGATTGGGGACTTCCATTCATCACCAACGGATTTAATGAATGCGAGCCCCTTTGCACCAAGTGATTTAGCGGAATCCTCGAGGCCACGGAGCTCACCTTGGGTGAGATCGGCGAGTCCTTTAGCGTTAAAGGCTTTAATCGAGCCCCCAGAATCGAGTGTGCCTTTAAAGACCTTAAACTCCGACTTAGCGAATATGTCTGCGCAATCTTGCAGTTCCATATCGAAACGCATGTCAGGCTTATCCACGCCAAAGCGGTTCATCGCGTCGTAGTAGCTCATACGAAGGAAGGGGGTTTCGATGTCCTTGCCCAGCGTGTCCTTCCAAATACGTTTCATGAGACCCTCGATCAAGGAATACATATCTTCGCGGTCGATAAACGAGAGTTCGATGTCGAGCTGCGTAAACTCTGGTTGGCGATCGGCACGCAAGTCTTCGTCTCGAAAGCAACGGGCTAGCTGGTAGTAGCGCTCCACACCCGCGACCATTAGCATTTGCTTGTATTGCTGTGGCGATTGCGGGAGGGCATAAAATGCACCGGGGTTCATGCGGCTAGGCACGAGAAACTC
Source organism: uncultured Opitutia bacterium (assembly GCA_937899295.1). GTDB lineage: Bacteria > Verrucomicrobiota > Verrucomicrobiia > Opitutales > Coraliomargaritaceae > Thalassobacterium. Next base: position 5,581 of record CALBPO010000397.1, on the reverse strand, counting down.
GCGGGCACCTTCGGGCGTACTCTTAAAAAGCATCGGCGTTTCCACCTCGATGAAGGTCTCCTCATCCATGTAGTTACGGATGGCTTGGCTGGTCTTGTGGCGCAGGCGAAGGAGATTTAGGTTGGAACTGCGGCGCAGATCCAGGTAGCGATAAGTCATGCGCAAGTCTTCACTGGTCTTATCCGCGGTATCATCCATCGGAAAAGGTGGCGTCTTCGAGACGTTATGAATCATGAGCTCCGAGGCGTGCACTTCGATCTCACCAGTCGCGAGGTTCGGATTCACCGCAGCCTCGATACGCCCTTGGACATTGCCTGTGACTTCGATCACGGACTCCGGCTTGATTGAGCCGAATTGTGCTTCAAGCGCTGCATTAGCAGGGTCGAGGACGATTTGGGTGAGGCCTTCGCGATCACGCAGGTCGACAAAAAGAATGCCGCCGTGGTCGCGAACGGAGTCAACCCAGCCAACGAGAGTAGCAGCCGAGCCAGCGTCAGATTTACGGAGTTGAGAGCAGTGATGAGTGCGTTTCATAAGTGCGGGGATGAAAACACCTTGCCCCCTCGAAACAAGCACGAAAATATACACACAATACTAGAAATTAGAATTTTATAAGTCAGGACGCAGAAAAATACACAAAGCAACTATCCGATTGGACATTGAACCCACTGAACCGCATAATCAAAATGCTAAGCTCTAACTTGATAAAATAACTTCTTTATACTGAGTCAGTATTCTAAAAAATGGCAAAGACACTCGAACTCAAGGGCGGCCTCGTCGTCGCACTCCTTCTGCTACTGACCGGGATCGTCGGCACACTATTTATTGTATTGGGTCCACAAGCGACAGAGAAGTCACCTGGCGTCATTCACATTGGTGTGCGCTACGCCAATGAAAGAAGTCTAGAGTTCAACCAGTACGGGAAAAACGGCCCAGGGGCGACGATTGAAATAGTCGCAGCAGACGGCAAAGTCGCTTACACGCACGAGAAACTGCAAATCGGCCGCAATTTGATGCCCCTGAAAGACATTCCAAATGGCCACTACATTGCTCGACTGAGCGCTCCTGGTTACGTATCCAGGGAGTTGCCAATCATAGTTGAAGGACGCATGATCAATCCGCCTAAGGACGCTAAACTGGACGACGGCAGCATAGCCGATTATAACTTGATTGGTGTGCGTTTTGAACTGAGCCCATAGGAGCGCGTCTTGCCGCGCCTCATCAAATAGCTACGGAAGCCTTTTCGCCACTACGCTTACACAAGCCCGAGGCCTGTAGCTCCTCGCAGTGCGCAGTCACCTGCAGGCGCTGACTCTCCACATTGAGCGCCAGTTTATCGGCAACTGTCTTACCATACCACTCCATAAAGGGGGCATCGATCTCAAAAATCTTGTCGCAATCTAAGCAGATAACCTGCGCTTGGAAGGTCGTGGCATTACGATTCGCCATGTAAAACTTGTAGTCTCGTCCCACATCGACTTCCCGAATTAGCCCACTCTCGGTGAGGATTGGTAAGGCACGGTAAACCGTGGCACGGGAAACAGAATCATCGATCTCACGCGAGCGCTCGAGGAGGTCCTCCGCTGTAAAATGATCGGGATGATTGTAAGCCGCGTCGAAGATCGCGAGCCGCTGATTCGTCACACGCAGACCCTTGCTGCTTAGAAAATCCTTAAAGGTCTCCTTTACATCTGATGTCGATTTATTTTCGGCGTCCATTAATCTTAATGAGACAGCATTGAGACTAGAGGCCCAAGATGCAAGCACGCATTACGCTGGAGTGAAGTTTTCTATGAGGGTCGATCAACTGGTTACGAGTTCTGATTAGCCATTTTCCCTAAGTACAAAGTCAACTGCCTTTGCGTGCGTGACGCGAAATCTGGGTTATGTGTGACGAGCACGAGGCTCTTTTGCGATTCCTCTGCGATCTCCATCAGTAAATCCATGACTGCGTGCCCAGTTGATTCATCAAGATTGCCCGTCGGTTCGTCAGCTAATACCAATGACGGATCATTAATCATAGCACGCGCCACCGCAACTCTTTGGCGCTCACCTCCAGACAGTTTAGTTGAGCTATGCCGGATGCGCTCCTTGAGTCCTACACGTATAAGTAGCGCCTCCGCCCGTTCACGCACAGAAGTATCGATACGCCCTGCGATCCGTGCACCCAGCAGAACATTCTCCAAGGCGTTCAGTTCGGGAGCTAGATAATAAGCCTGAAAGACAAATCCTATAAACCGCGCTCGAGCCGCCGCCAGCTTTGAGAGCGAATATTTAGTCACATCCTCACCCTCCCAGAAAAGTTGCCCCGATTCGGCACGCTCCAAACCTGAAAGCACATTGAGTAGAGTCGATTTACCACTCCCAGACTCGCCGCGAATACTCACGCTCTCGCCAGGTCGCAGCGCAAAATCCACCCCGTCCAAAACGGAGATCACGCGATCCGCACCAGGGAATTGTTTACCCAGTGCTTTGGCTTCGAGGAGATATTTTGAATTATTCACTTCGGAGGGCATCAGCAGGTTTCAATCGGGCGGCGCGCAGCGCAGGTAAGAGCCCTGCCAGCGTCGAGATGACGACCGCGAAGCAAGTCACTGTGATAAAATCCGACGCTAAATAATGCACGGGGATTTCGTAGACATCGTATTGGCCGAGAAAATTGGTCTGTGTATTCGTTATATCCGCATAGGCCGAAAGAATCGCACGACGATTGTACAAACAAATCACAGCCATGAGTATTCCGGTGAATGTGCCGACTAGGCCGATGACGAATCCTTGGAAGCAAAAGCTGTAAGCGACCTGATGCGGGCGGGCACCCATAGCGACGAGCAGGCCGATTTCACGCGTCTTACGAATCACCGCCATCATCAGCGCAATCGCGATCGAGAACGAAGCGACTAGAATTATAAAGATAATGATAAACGAAATCACTCGCTTCTCTTGCTCGATCACGAAGAGAAAATCCTCGTTAGATTCGATCCAACTGACTGCTTGTAAACCCGGACGCAAAACCTCGCGTTCAAGATCGACGCTATAGTCGTAGGCATCTTGCCCGGGGCGCAATTTGAGCACGATCCCGTGGACCCCATCGTCTAAGCCATAAAGTTCCTGCATCACCCGCAGTGTCGTGATCATGGTATTCCCATCGACCTGCGGCGAACCCGTGCGGAAGAGTCCGACGACTTTAAACTCTCGAGGCAGCAGCACTTCATCCTTCTTGAGTGCTTCCAGCATAAGCGGGGTAAAAACTTCGACTGTCGAACCTGGCCCAGCCTTGAGCGAATAGGCCAAACCTTCACCGAGGAAGACGGACTCATCGTCAAAATCATCCATGTCCCCAATGGTCAAAAACTTCTCCAAGGGAACGACCTCTTCCTGCGACCAAGGCTCAATGCCACGCACAAAAGGAAATAGTGGGCGATTCTGATGCTGAAGCATGATCACGCCTTCTGTGAAGGGAGAGGCACCGATCACGGCATCCTGTTCCAAAACAGAATCGAGCACAGCTGCCCAATCATAAGTCGCCCCGTTCGAACGAATACGGATATCACCCTGGGTCTCTGTAAGACGCTGCCGAATACCCTCACCAAAGCCATTCATCACACTCTGCACGATGATAAGCACACAGACACCGAGCATCACACCCATGATCGACATGAGCGAGAAAAAGGAAAAAAAGCGTCCCGAAGGAAATAACTGCTTCAGAGCGTGGTAGAGATACCAAGGCATCATTATAGTTTTTGCCAGTATACGGGGGAAGTGGAAGTGTAAAATACGATCTACATATTGTAAAGGAACTGGAATCCCATTTTGACCATAAGACAGTCATACCGACGCAAGTCAAAATCGATCTCTGGTCCTGCCTATGAGATGATAGCTGCCCTCCACTTAGTAGAATCGGTAAGAGTGCTTTGCAGCTTACTAGTCGACTACCCTGCCGTCATTCTCAGGAAACTACTTGATCTTAATCTTAATCCCTCGACGCATGAAAGTGGGTACGTCGAGGTCTTCATCCTTGTAGTCGTTGCGATCAGTCTTTTCGAAGTAGCCACGTTGCGCATCGGCGTCGATGAAGTTGAACTCATCTTGATCGATAGCGGCTTGCTCTTTCTTGCTCAACTTGGAGCGGTGCACGGGGCGCGGGGCTTTCTTATCGACGGAGATTTCGGTTTCAAGCCCGAGGCCTGTGATGATGGCCTCTGGTTCCTTAGGAGTTTTAATGGGCTCAGGCGCAACGAGACTATCCATCTCCGCTTTGCCGAGAATACATAGCTCTAGGCTCTGACTGCGGCTCTCGTCAATGACTGCACCGAAGACGATATCTTCGCGCGAGCCAAAGCGTTTGCTTACCTGCGTCATCACTTCGTTGATTTTTGCCATGCCCATATCAGCACCGCAGATCACATTGACTAGAATACAATCAAGTTGCGCGGGGCGATCACCGAGGTGCAATAGTGGGCAAATGAAAAGGTCCTCGAGCGCATCTTTGACGTAGTCGCCACCAGTGGCGGTGCCAGTACCGAAAATTGTTTTACCGCCACGGCTTTGAAAGACAGAACGTACTGAGCTGAAATCTTGATTGATCAAACCTGTCTTCAACAGCGTGGCGCAGAGCGAATTGACGCCTCGCCCAATCCAGTGGTCAGCCACCGCAAAAGCGTTGAGCACGCTAGTGTCTTCTTCGCCCTCTTGCAGAAGCACATCGTTGGGCAAAGGTACGAGGCCGTGCACAAGTTGCCGCAGCTCGCCTATGCTGTCTTCGGCGATCCGCTTACGGCGCGCACCCTCAAAACTGAAAGGCAGTGTGGCAAAGGCGAGAACGAGCGCATCGGTCTTAGCCGCAACTTCTGCCACGATGGCAGCCGTCGCGCTGCCCGTGCCCCCACCAAGGCCGACGACGAGAATGATTAAATCCATATCACCGATCATACGCGCGATGGCGTTGCGATCGGCTTCGGCGGCGGCTTTACCGATCTCAACTTCCCCACCCGCTCCGAGGCCACGGGTGACGGAGCGCCCAATAACGAGCTTTTCCGCAATGGGCGATTGGTTGAGCGCCTGCGCATCCGTGTTGATCGCTGCGAGGCGAACATCGCTAAGGTCGTCTAATTTGAGGCCGTCGACCGCATTCGTGCCTGCACCACCCACACCGATGATCTTAATCTTTAGATCAGCTTGTGCAGTGTCTTGGGCAGAAAATTTATCGGTCGTCGTTTCCATCTTCAAATCTAGTTAAATAAGTCTGCTAGCCTTCGCATAAGCCCAGAGGACTTAACTTGCTCTTGGTTGTCTTCTTGCCCGGTTAATGCGTAGTGAAGCAAACCAATTGCAGTACTATACTCGGGTGCACGTAGTTCTTCGCTTACATATTGCGAACCTTCAGAGGCACGGGCTTCCAAGCCAAAGCGTCGATGAGCTGCTTCTTCGATGCCCGTCAGGCGGGAAGTACCGCCCGTTAGGACGACGCCTGAGGCTATGTCGCTGGGTTCGAAGAGATCGGCATCAACCAACTGTTCTTTAATGATATCAAAGATCTCAAAGACCCGAGCTTCGATAATCTTGGTAATGGCGGCGAGCGGAT
>CALBPO010000396.1 GCA_937899295.1 uncultured Opitutia bacterium | reverse complement strand
TTGCGATGAGTACCTTTTGTAACATCCAATGGAATCCAATAGAATTAGGCAGTTTTAATTTTGAAGAGAGGCTGGCCGTATTCGATCGCTTCCCCGTTCTCGACGAGTAGCTCGGAGATGGTGCCGCTCATTTCGGCTTGAATCTCGTTCATCACCTTCATCGCCTCGATGATGCAGACGACACTATCGTTACTGACTTTGCTACCGATCTTTACGAAGGCGGGACTCTCTGGAGAGGCAGCGCTGTAAAAAGTACCCACCATGGGCGACTTGATTATGGAGATGCCTTTTTCCTCAACTGGGGTAGCAGCAGCTTCGCCCGTGGCGGGTGTGGCTACGGGGAAAGGAGCAGGAGTTTGCGCGGCTGGAGCGGCTTGGATGATCTGAGGGGCGTCGGCGCTTTTACTGCTGAGACGGAGCTTGAAGCCGTCCTCCTCAAATTCGAATTCGGAGATATCCGAGCGTTTCATTAGGTCGACGACTTGTTTGATGAGTTTGATGTCCAAGGTATGTCCTTTCTTACTACTGTGGTTTGTTATGTGAGCGGGAGTATCTACCGATAACCGGAGGCTTTCCATTCAAAGTTAGTTTAATAAAGGCTAGCTTTTCATGATGTGCAATGTCTTTGTTAATGCAGTAAAATTGGGCTTTCACTGAGGGCTTTCTCCTATCATCTTCTAGAATTATGCCAAAGTGCCGCTTTAGTGATGTAAAAATTTCAGGAATTGTGACCTGCGTACCTACGCTTGAGAAATGGATCGACGACGAGCTAGAACTCTTCGGTGGTAAGGTAAAACAACTCGAACGACTTAAGAAGACGATCGGCCTTCATCGCCGCCGAGTGGTGGATGAGCAAACAACAGCTGCCGATCTCTGCGAACAGGCCGCACGTTACCTTATTGAGCAGTCTGCAGTCGAGCCTTCACAAATCGATACGGTTATCTGCGTAACGCAGACACCTGATTATTCTCAGCCCTGCAATGCGGCTGTGTTGCACGGGAGGCTAGGGTTATCTAAGTACTGTGCGGCTCTCGACGTAAATTTGGGTTGCTCGGGCTATGTGTACGGCCTCTGGATGGCCCACACCATGATCGCTAGTGGTGGCTGCGAGCGAGTTTTGTTATTGGCTGGCGATACAATTAGCCGCCTGGTGAACGCAAGGGACCGCGCGGTGGCGCCACTCTTCGGCGATGGCGGTTCGGCGACTCTAGTCGAACGCTCGCAAAGCTCAGCTGCCACCTTTTTCAGCCTGCATACTGACGGAAAAGGCTATGAAAATCTTATTGTGCCTGCGGGTGGTGCGCGCCAGCCATGCACCCAAGTTACTGCGGTTGCGGTCGAGGATGAAGCTGGTAACTTTCGCTCGCCTGAAAATTTATTTATGGATGGGGCAGAGATCTTTAATTTCTCTATCACCGAGGAGCCAAAATCTGTCATAGAGCTTCTTAAATATGCCGAAATAGATGCTGATGCTGTCGACCACTTCGTCTTTCATCAGGCTAATCGCTACATCTTAAGTAATATTGCTAAACGCCTGAAACTAGATATCGCTAAAGTGCCTATGCAGACGGTCGAGCGCTATGGCAACCAAAGCTCCGCCTCAATCCCCACGGCTATCTGCGGGGAGCTGGCGACTGCACTCGCGGATCGGTCATCGACTCGGCTCTTGCTCTCTGGTTTCGGTGTTGGCCTCTCGTGGGCGAGTGCGCTGGTCGAGGTCGGCGACCTAGCAGTGTGTGAATTAATTGACTACACCGCTTAATGCCACTATCCTAGTAGCGTATTATGGAATTGGATACATTCATTAAAAATTTCGAAGAAGCAGTCGAAGACGTTGAAGTCGGCTCACTATCGGGCAATACGGTTTATCGTTCTCTAGAACATTGGGATTCGCTCGCGGTGCTCACTGTCATCGCGATGGTCGATGCTGAATACGACCTCCGGCTTAAGGCGAAAGAATTGAAACAAATCGAAACACTTTCCGAGTTGCACGCTTTGCTCGAGTCCAAGCAATCCACATGAAGCGATTAATCATAGCGGGTGCAGGGGGCTTTGCTCGCGAGGTTTACGCGTGGGCAGAGGCACATCCCGATTGCGGGCGCCTTTGGGAGATCGCCGGCTTTCTTGATGACAACCCTGCTGCGCTTGATGGCTTTAACTATCCAGTCAATATTCTTGAGTCGGTGATCGATTATGCACCGCAGCCAAACGATCTTTTCCTTTGTGCGATTGGATCACCTGCAATTAAACGTAGGGTCTGTGAAAAATTGCTAGGGCGTGGCGCAGAGTTCACCTCTTTAGTGCATCCGACAGTGGTGATTGGTTTAGATGTTGAGATTGGCGTGGGCGCCATCGTCTGCCCACACGCGATTGTGACTTGCGATGTGGTCATTGGCGATTTTGTCACAATCAATTGCCATTCTAGTATTGGGCATGACGTGCGGATCGCCGATTGGGTGACGCTGAGTGGGCACTGTGATGTGACTGGCCAAGCTGATCTCGGCGAAATGGCTTTTCTCGGTAGTGGAGCGCGTATCCTACCACTGAAAAAAGTTGGTGCGCGCGCAATGGTCGGGGCAGGTTCGGTCGTGATTAATCACGTGCCAGCAAATGCTAAAGTCTTTGGGAACCCAGCGCGAATATTTGACGCGGAGGGTTAATTTTCGAGGCTAGTTTTGGCTAGGCCTATATCGTTGAGGCTATCGAGTATCTCGTTGAAGCCTTCGATCTCCTTTAGCTCGTCTACCTTCTTGTTGCTCGATAGGCGTATAAAAAATTGTTCGTCACGCAGGTTTAGGCCGTGCTTCTTGATGTCGAGTAGTGCGGCAAAGATATTGTGCCCACCCTTTTGTTCATAGCCAAAAGCTTCGCCCCCGACCAAGTGCCAGAAGTAAACGTTTTGAGCAGAGCCATCTTTTTCGTAGATGCCAAACTCGGCAGGCTGGAAGGGGATTTCTTTATTTTGAAAAGGAATGCTGTATTCACGATCGAGGCGCGTCCAACCATTTTGCACCCAGCAGGTATCTGGCGTGTGCGCACCGGCCCAGCGGTAGGATGCCTTACCAGGCATCCAATATGCGATGTAAAGACCGACTATGGTG
>CALBPO010000395.1 GCA_937899295.1 uncultured Opitutia bacterium | reverse complement strand
CTGTTAGTAATTCAATTAATGTAAACCCCCGAAGGATCTGATTTCGTTTTACTGAACAATTTGCCATTGAGTAGTTAGTAACAAAAGGTGCGCCATTAGTCTTTAGACATTACGCCGATTAGGATAAACAAAAGCACTACCGCTAGCTTAAAGTAATTGCATCCATTAATTGACGGGGGGAAGTGCAGATTCCCATCCCTCACTAAGCAATTCAGCTAGTTCCCTTCGTTTCGGCGCATATTCGATACGGTTCGCCAAGTTGACTTGCTCCAACTCATCAAGATCTAAGTGATACAGCTCAGTGAATCGAACGATTGCATGGTCATCATCGCGATCTGCGTAGTCAATCCACTCGGTGTAGCGGTGCGACTTTGTTCGAATCGATCTACCAAGATGCTTGCCCTGTCGGCAAAGTATGAATGCTGCTTTTTTCCAAGCTAAGTCTGGAGTTTCAACCAAGGGAAGAAAGGAGATGCCCTCTAACTTTTCGTGCGGCAAATCAAGCCCCACCATATCACACAAGGTCGGATATAGATCGACTAATTCGACGATTTCTCCACAGGTCGCGCCATCGGTGACGCCCGGAATCCTGACGATCATGGGCACTCGTGTCGCTTGCTCAAAAAGACTAATCTTGCTCCACATGCCGTGCTCGCCGAGATGAAAGCCATGGTCTGAGGTAAGGATAACTATCGTGTTGTCTGCCTGCCCCGACTCTTCCAGAGCTTCTAGCATCAATCCAATTTGGTCATCAATAAAACTCGCACAGGCGTAATAGGCATGGATCGCAGCTTGGGCTTGTTCGGGAGTTTCTTCACGTATTTTAAAAATATCCCAGTTGCGCCCATGGCGCTTGGCAACCGCCGGAATATTTTCATCTAGGTCCTTTTTAGCCTTGGTCAGTTCTAGAATACTAGGGTCGTAAAGATCGAAGTACTTCTTAGGTGCGATCAGCGGCGTGTGGGGTCGACTGCTTCCATAGGTGATGAAAAACTGCTCGCCACTTTCAGCGTGCTCGCGAATCAGATTAGCAACCACTCGGGCCTTCACTCCATCAGGATTACGCTCTTCGATGTCTCCACTATCGCCGATTAGCTCAGCAGATAGACTTTGGAATACACTTCGCCCTTCTTCCCACTGCTCGGAGCCTTTAACCGCATTGGCCCAGAGCTCTTTTCGAACCTTCATCGCCTCAATCATCTTTGCGTCCCAGTCCAGGTCAGACGTATAAGTCCAAGTCTTGGGAGGATTAGGGGGAGTGCCCTTGGGGATGCTATATTCAACCACCCTACCCTTATAACCTTCTTGTTTCCCGTATTTTAACATCCCATCGTATGCCGATGACTGCACGATTGCATCCCAGTTATGGTGAAACAACTTTCCTATCATATAAGTCTTAATAGGATGACTTTTTAAAGTCTCACCAATTGTGGTCGCCCAATTGGGTATAACCTCTTGGAACTTATCGGCGTTGCTAAAAACCCTCGTCGTATCCGAGCGTAATCCCGTGTTAAATGAGCTACGCGAAGGGTTGCATACCGGATTTTGACAATAAGCCTTCGTAAACAAAGTTCCTGTTTTGGCAAATTCGTCTAAGTTCGGCGTTTTCACTTGTTCGTTTCCATAGGCCCCTATGGCTGCTGCAGACCAATCTTCGGGGCATAGAAACAAGATGTTCATTTTTGATAGGTCTGGCAATGCGGCCTGCAGCACCCCAACTGAAATAAATTGGGTAAGGACAAGTCCGCTGAGAAAATAAGACTTATAGTTCATCATATTTTTGTAGTTTAGTTACCGCTTGCTTCGCGGAATTTAGAATATTCGGGGTTCACATCAGCGTTCTTAAAAATATCGCGATCTTTCCAGAGCTCGTAGGTCGCACGGAGCTGCACATCGCTTTCCGAGTATTGTCCTTGGTCATCAGAATCATTGATCCAATTTTCCAAAACCTCCTGATGCCTAAGCAGCTCAGCCTGAAAGTCAGGTAAGGAGGCTAAGTTGTAGATCTGATGAGGATCTGTATCCATGTCATAAAGTTCTTCCCGAGGGCGTAGGCCAAACCAATGTTCTGCTTGATATTCAGTCAGTTCTCCGGCTTCAAACAAGCGCCGCATATCCATCGACGGAGGGCGATCGTCGCGATAGCCCGGCTGCATCAAAGGGCGGTCTAAATAATAGTTTCGAATATAGCGGTATCGATCTGACCGGACTGTACGTATCCGGTCGATCGTGTAGTCGCAACGATCACGCGCCCCTAGCACGTACTCCGCGGTTTGGTATTCAGATCCAAATAAATTTTGACCCTCCAGATAATTTGGTAGCTCGGCGCCTGCCAGTGCTAGGGTCGTCGCGCCGACATCCAGAAGGGTCACTAGATCATTAACGACACGCCCGGCTGAGATCGCGGGATGATTCCCCTTAATAATTAGTGGCACGAGCATCCCTCCTTCGTAACAAAACTGTTTATGCCTAAGCGAGGTATTGTGCCCATGGTCAGAGAAGAAGAAAATGATGGTGTTCTCCATTTCGCCATCAGCCTCGAGTTGTTGTAGAATATTAAAAATGCGCACATCCGACCCGCGGGCATTATCGAAATGAACAGACCATGCCTGATGAAGGGCTGGAGTGTTTGGGAAATAAGGAGGCAATGACACAGAATCCTTTGCAATAAAATCAGCCTCATTGAGATAACGTCGATCGCCCTTTCCTCCATCGATTTGTATCTGACCGAACCAGGGACGACTCTTATCAACACGCGCTCCCCAGACATCTTCTGTATACGACTTCCAATGCTCAGCTCGATTCCCCTGCCAGCCATTCATCCCTGCCTCGTAGTCAGCCTTGGTTCCTACATCATAGAGATCCCGCCGGTCATAGTGAAAGTTATAATCGTCCTTACCGCTATTGAAAGTAAAGTAGCCCTGCGCACGCATGAGCTCCGGAATTGTCTTCATCCCCGTAGGAAGTTTGATACGTAGATCTGCAGGAACGATCTCCCCTTCAGGCGAACGGCTAGAGCGATGCTGGTGCGTCCCAGTCGTCGTCTGCATTACCCCAGTAATTAGGGCGGACCGGCTAGACGAACAGACTGGCGAAACCGTGTAAGCACGCTTAAAAATTACTCCATCAGCGGCAAGTCGATCGACAGTCGGCGTATGTCCCTGATTCACGGCATCCCCATAGCAGCCAAAAAAGGGAGACAAATCCTCGGCAACAATCCATAAAATATTGGGTGACCGAGGAGAAGACGCCGCCAGAGGCAGTAAGAAACTGAACAAAATTAGAACTAGCGCGGCCGACTTCATTAAATAGGGAATTTATTTTTTACTGCCTAGCGTATTGCGCGGAACGTATCGTCGATCTGGGAAATTAAAGTTTGGATCTGGATGCACACTCCGCGCCTTTGTCATTAGATTAGAAAGCTCTGCGGCAATTTCTGGATATTGCTCGGCGAGATTTTTAGTCTCTCCCAAGTCTGCAGATAAATCATACAGCTCAATTGGCGAATCTGGACTGATCGAGACCTTATAGCGTACGCCTTTCCAGTTTCCTTTACGCACTGCCTGTCTACCCTTTTTTTCGTGAAACTCCCAATACAAGTAATCGTGTACAGCTTGATCATCCTTCCCAAGTAGAGTGGGTAAAAATGAGAGGCCATCTATATTTTCGGGGATTGGCTGACCAGAGATTTCTGCGAGAGTAGGAAAGACATCCCAGAAGGCTGAGACATGCCCAGTGGTAGAACCTGCAGCAATTTGGCTGGGCCAATTAGCTATCATCGGCACCCGAATGCCTCCCTCGTAAAGATCGCGTTTCTTTCCTTTGAACGGGCCATTAGAGTTAAAATATTCGGGATTGTGGCCCGCTTCAGAGTGAGGTCCATTATCGGACGTAAATATGATCAAGGTATCTTCGGCAATTCCCAAGGCTTCCAACTCCGCGACGATGTCGCCCACATAGTCATCAATACAATTTACCATCGCGGCAAAGGCGGCATGCGCTTCGGGCTGGGATCCGTAAGCAAATTTGCGGAAGTTAGGGCCGTCGTCGGTCCCTACGTATGAGCTCTCTGGCAGGAACTTTCCGCGGTATTTATTCATGTACTCCTCTTGAGCGAACATCTCCGCATGTGGCTGAATAATCGCGTAATAGCAGAAGAACGCTTGGTCTTGATTGGCTTCAATGAAATCAAGCACTTCTTGATGGATCAAATCGGGCGCATAGGTTCCCGTCTCCATACCAAAATTATCCCAAAGAACCTCAAGCTGATCATCATCCCAGAGGAAATACGGATAGTAATGGTGTGCGATACGCTGACAATTATAGCCATAAAAGCGATCAAAGCCCATGTTAAGAGGTTCACTTGGAGTCTCTGGTGCACCCAAGCCCCACTTGCCAAATATACCACTGGTGTATCCCGCACGCTTTAACATCTGGGGTATAATATAGGTACTCTCCGGCATCGGATACTGGCCTTCAGGTTGCCACTCTAAGTTCCCACGAACTGGTGCGTGGCCAGTATGCAGACCTGTGAGCAGTGAGGCCCTGGAGGGCGCACAGACTGTACTTCCTGAATAGTGGTCGGTGAAAATCATCCCCTTGCGTGCGAGCTCATCTATGTGAGGCGTCTCGAAATGTGACTGCCCTAAAATGCTCAAATCGCCATAACCCAAGTCATCGGCTAAAATATAAACAATGTTCGTGTGTGGCTTGGCGCTAGCAAGCAGTCCAAGTAACAATGTGGAGCTCAAAGTATATGCTAATTTTATCATATTATTTAAATTAAAGCTTCGAAAGTATTTTTTATCATTGATTCACAGCGATGAAAATAACCCCATTCGCGGGTATTTTAACTAGTCCATTTAAGTCGAGCTTACTCTTTTTCCAGATGTTACGTAAGCTAATCGATGGACTCTCTTTTAATCCAAGTTTAGTTGTACTAAGCACGAAGGTTTTGACTACCTCGCTACGATTAAAAACCGCGACCCATGCAGCTTCTGAACTACCCCTTTTTTCTGACTTCCACACTTCAATGTTCTCCTTGGCATGAATCAGAGAGCCCATCACTCCATTTTGATTACATGCAAGCATGTCGGGGTCTGTAATGAGCTTCAGCGAAAACTCATCCAAGGTGGGTAAGTCTCCCCCCATCATAAGAGGCGATGCAGCCAATGCGCGCATCGTAATAAAAGTCTCCATCTGGTCGCTATTGAGCTGGCACCTGCGGTGCACTCCTTTGCCCGCTAAAGCGATATCGCCTTTATCCATGACTGTCTTTGCACCATCAGCGCTGGGGGGAGACATAAGCTGTAATTGACCGAATGGTATCATGTCCATGTCGATCCAAAACCCAGGCTGTTCCTTGCCCTCCCACTTGCGCCAAGCATCAAAGCACAAATCGATATACTTCTGTTCGTCCCAAACATCAGGAGTCACGCGCAGCATGTTACCCATCTTGAAAAAGTCGATCGCTTCGGGGTCGACCTTGCCGCCTGGTGAAAGGCTCAACAAAATCGGCTTACCTGTTTTAGCGATTGCTTTGGCGACTGCCTCGACTTCATCTGGGTGCGCAACGATGTCGTCGTATTTAATCATATCCACTCCCATACTGGCAATATGTTCGATCAAGCCATCATACCATTGCTGAGCCCCTGGCTTACTCATATCCACCGCGTAGCAATAGTGGCACCAGTTACAGTTCTCCTCTGGGTTAGTATTCGCTATATCACGCGCCGTATAGCGAGTCCCTTTGATGGGAAGATCCATTTGATACGCCTTTCGAGGGATTCCTCGCATTAAATGTACTCCAAATTTAAGTCCTAGCTCATGACACCTTTCGGCAATCGGCTTGAGACCATTAGGAAAATAAACTTCGGAAGGCAGAAAATATCCGTATTCATCAATCCGAATATCATGCGCATGTTTTTCTGCTGGAAAAATAGTGCCTTCTTGAAGTGTGTATTCGCCAAACCATCCATTATCGATGACGAAGTATTCGTAACCATATGGCAGTAACTTTTCTGCCATTGCCTCAAGGTTGGCAAAGGCAGCCTTCTCATGTAAATATACGCCATAAGAGTCGAAACTGTTCCAGCCCATTGGCGGCGTCTGCGCCAGCACCTCGCTTGTGGCAGCCGAAGCAGTTAGAGCTCGAACAGATAAGACAAACATCAGTGCCGCATTTATGGATAGTCTATTCATAAGGAGTTTTTCTATGAGAGATCATTCATCTTTTACCGTCCTAATTTGCCAAGGCTGAGACCTCACTCATAGTATCAACATAAGGCTTTAATTGCTCGCTTAGTCTCTTAACTAGCGGCGCATGCTCAGGGTAGCCTGCTAAATTAGTGACCTCATCGGGGTCGTTTGCATGGTCATATAGCTCGCGACCTGCTACGCCCCTTTTCCACTCTGTATAGCGCCACCGGTCCGTGCGAAGCGAGAAGCCGTATGCTTCACCTCGCGAATGAATTACCTGTGAAATCGCTGGCTTATCCCAATCGGCCAGTGGGTCATTAAGTAGTGGCACTAGACTCTCTCCTTCTAATACCTGCGGCACTTCGTATCCAGCATGATCAACAATTGTTGGATACAGGTCTACTAGTTCGACAATTTGACTACAGGCTTGAGTCTGCGCACTAATTCCACCGCCGGCGATAATCAGCGGGACTCGAAGCGAACGTTCAAAATTTTTACGCTTATACCAAAGCCCTTTTTCTCCGAGGAAGTATCCATGATCAGACCAAACTACAATCAGCGTATCATCCATCAGATCATTTCGCTCAAGAGCATCCATGATGCGTCCAATCTGGGCATCCACAAATGAAATACAGGCAAAATAGGCCTGTTTACATTTACGGGCTTCATCTACTGTAATATTCGAAACGTTGTAGAATGGCCACTTGCTTCCTGAGTCTCGCAGGATCGCCATCGGCGGAACATCTTCTAAGTCCTTCTTTGACTCAGCAAGGTCAGGCATGGTAATCGCCTCAAAAGGATGCAGGTCGAAATATTTCTTCGGGGCGACGTACGGACAATGAGGATTAAAAAAGCCAGCCGCGACAAAGAAGGGTTCTGCCATGTTACGCTCGATCATTTCGATTGCGCGAGAGGCGACCATGCCGTCGGTATGTTCTTCATCCTCACTAACGGGGTCCCACCAAGCCATTGAGATGCCTAAGTTCTCTTTCTTATTTGGGTTTCCTTTTTTTCCTCCTGGGTAGCGAATAATCTCATCCTCTTGCAGGCTGTCGATTCCTTGCGGGTTAAAGCGCTCCTGCCAGCTTAACTTATCATCATTCCCGTTAGTGCCAATCTGACTAGGGTTCCCATAATGATAGATCTTACCTACGCGCCCAACATAATATCCCTTATCTTGGAAAAACTGGCCGAGGGTCAGCGTGTCAGGCCGTTTATTGCGAATATTATCGCCTAGACTAAAACAGTCAGTGGTGTTAGGGCGAAGTCCCGACATGACACTGACCCTACTCGGCCCACAAAGCGGTTGCTGGCAATACGCATTATTGAATTGCACACCCATCTTTGCTAGACGGTCCATATTAGGTGTCTGCACTTGTTCGTGTCCGTAGCACCCAAGGTCGGTATTAAGGTCATCAATCGCAATGAAGACGACATTCATTGGTCTCGCCGTAAGTGTGCACACTGCCGCTAAGCCCATCACGAGATAGCTAGTATTTCTAAATAGATAAGGCATTGAGGATTTCTATTTGAGCGAGCGTAAATCGCGGCGGGTCTTGATCGTATGATCCATCTCTTTGATGGAATCATCTTTTTGACTCTTTAATATTTCTTCTGCCTCGAAGGCTGGTAGGTATGTCTTTAATTCGGCTATCGCGACTTCAGCTCTATCAAGGTCAGAATGTATTAGATTCGTCCACTGCATCGGATCATTCTCCAAGTCGTATAATTCCTCAAAGCCCCTGGCATACGAAGTATAATGCCACCGCTCAGATATTATAGAATGATTGCCTTTACCCTGTGTAGTTACAGTCGGAGGCCAAGCGAGATTTGGATTCTCTAGTAGAGGCCTGATAGTTGTTCCGTCTAGTTCTTTTTCTGGTAAACCGCATAGGTCAATCAATGTCGGGTAAAGGTCTATGAGGTTCACATTACGCCTACAGTCCTGCCCAGTTTGCATATTAGGAGTTTGAATGATCAGCGGTAACTGCGTCGCTTCGCGCCATAGCGAGGCCTTACGGAACTTCAATTTCTCGCCGAAGTGCCATCCGTGATCTCCCCATATGACTACAATAGTATTATCAGCGTATCGGCTATTTGCTAAGGCATCTAGGACGACCCCTACACATTCATCCGCATAGGAAACCGTGGCCAAGTAGGCTTGAACCACGTCTTGCATGACTCCATATTCTCGGCACCATTGAAAATCAAGGTGTGGCTTAAACGCTGGCTCGCCGTGAGTGTTTAAAATATCATCAAGGTCATCCATCCGATATTCTGGAACTATCACTGATTCCAAAGGGTGCAGGTCAAAATACTCCTTAGGTGCATAAAATGGGAGGTGCGGTTTAGAAATCCCTACCGCCATAAAAAATGGCTTTTCGTAGTCTTCTTTGAGCTTCGCTTCAAACCACTTTGCCGTGCGATAATCTTTAGTTTGTTCCTTTTCCCCTAGAAGTGGCCCAAACGCCAAACGCGATCCACCACTCTTTGTGAATTTGGGGTTTTCAATCTTCCGTCCACTGATGATGCCTTCATCCCTACAAAAATATCGTTCTGGGTCGATCTTTCCTCCGCCTTTCGCCACCTCCCAAATATCAAATGCCCAGTGCCCATGGTCTTGGCCATTCTCTGTGGAATGCTTGTGGAAAATCTTTCCTTTGGAAATTGTTACATAACCATGCTTCGAAAAGTATTCTGGTAGGGTAGCGCTTTTTTGCACGATCGCTGAGTCGAGCATGTTATTGCTATTCCCGTAGAGACCCGTCGTTGATGGCATAAATCCTGAAAGCAGCGCAGAGCGGGATGGTCCACAAACTGGCCCTGGGCAACTGGCATTACGAAAAACCATTGCTTGCTGCGCGAAGCGATCTATGTGCGGGGTCTTAGCCTGCGGATGCCCACCATAGACCCCGACCCAATCGTTTAAATCATCGACAGAGATAAACAATACGTTCGGCCGATCTTCTTGAGCACATAAAAAACTGGTAGCAAGTGTGGAAGCTAGTGCGAGTATGCTTAGATATTTAAAGAGTAAATTCATATATAATAGCTATATTAATCAGGCTAAGTCGTAAATTAAACACCAGTATAGTAGTGCTCCCAGCCCTTGCGAGGCTTGGGCCCCTCTAACAAAGCATCAGCCACTGGGTTATTCGTAATTCGTTCCGTACCTCTATCAAAATTAAAGCCCTCGCTCAGATACTGAGCAATCACGCCCAACATAAGCAACTGGGTCAGTGGCCCCCCGACACTAAACGGTGACGAAGTTTTCCCGTTACCCATACATGACTGAATAAAGCTTTGCATATGGTCTAGCCCGCCGCTTGGTGCTTTGAGCGCTCGTTTATAATCCATCATGCTAGCTCTGGGATATAGCCTCGAAGCACTGCCGTGTGAGCCGCGATGGATTACAAATTGCCCGGCCTTACGATGTAAAATCGAACCCGCACGTCCCAAGCGCGGCGGCACCAATTCACCAGATGCATCAGAATTATAGTATTTTTGATCCAATGAGGGTATTGCATCCGCACCATCTCGCCAAAGCATTTCACAGGCTGGCAGTCCGGCCCCACGCTTCGGAAATTGCATCCGAATCTGCGAAGAAAGTGGGAAAATTACTTTGTTATAGTCATCCATACGCAAAGCCTCTACTTTAGTGGGGAGTCCAAGCTTTAAGTAATTGTGCGCGAAGTCGATGATGTGTGCGCCCCAGTCGCCGAGCATACCGTTGCCATAAATGTAAAATGCCCGCCAGTCAAAGGGATGATAGCGCCTGCTGTAAGGCATCATTTTAGCGGGACCGCACCAGAGATCATAGTTAAGTGAACTTGGAATCGGCTCTGCTTTAGGAAATTCATTTATGCGTTGTGCCGCATCCATGAACCAGAGCGAAGGGTCCTTATATGCTTCGATTTTGACAATGTCCTCTAGTGCACCCGCTCGCTGTAGCTGTTTAAACTGTCGGGCGCCGGGCGAGGTGTGCCCCTGGTTACCCATTTGTGTGATCACGCCATACCTCTTCTCGGCCTGAATTAGCAGCGTAGCTTCTCGGAAAGAGTGAGTCAGCGGCTTTTCAACATAGACATGCTTCCCGCGCCGCATGGCCTCAATAGTTTGCACGTAGTGTACATGATCCGGCGTGACGACACTGACGGCATCAATATCGTCACCCATTTGATCAAACATCACTCGAAAGTCCGCAAACTTGCGCACTCCAGGGAAGGCATCCATTACCTCCTTATCGGCGCGTTTAAAATCAACATCGCAAAAGGCGATTGGCTTCGCAGCACCATTACTGCAGAGCTGAGGGATAACTTTTTTGCCACGACCACCTATGCCTATACAGCCGAGGTTGATTCGCTTACTAGGCGGGAGATTCCCAAGAGCATCGGCCTTACCGAGCGCGAGATAAGAAGGTAAAATAGTAATCCCAGTGATCGCAGAGGCAGACTTACTGACGAAAATACGACGGCTGATTTTCTTTGTTTGTTTCATTATTAATTCAGCAATTTTCTGGCTCCATGTGTCTAAACTTAAAAATAAATCTCCCTCTCTCTAGTCTTCACGCTTATTAACTTTAGGCTGATTGGTTCTTCAGTGAAGCTCCCGTCGATTATGTTCAACGACCGCTTCGTCCGGAGCATCCCAACTCCCTAAGACCGTCATTGTGTCGGGCACTAATTCAGATAACTCCTGACTCACCGCCCTGTAGCGTGAACGACCAATTAAGTTTGTCCACTCATTCGGATCATTCGAATGATCATACAACTCTTCAGCTCCAGTCTTCAGGTATTTGATATATCGATACCTCGCCGTCCTAATAGACTGCCAGCCACCGTTACCACTCTCATCTAAATGCGCGGTGATGACCGGAAAGTTCCATTGTGTGTCGGGATTTTTCATTAATGGTACGAGCGATCGAGCGTCTAGGTCGTTCTTCATCGGTAACCCTGCAAGGTCCGTCAAGGTTGGCCAGATACTCAACAATTCAACCGGCTGCTCGATGGCAGCTGCGGCGATCCCAGGAGCCTTGACTATAAAATTTGTTCTCACCGAATCCTCCCAGGGTCGATACTTGCGCCAGGCTCCCTTCTCTCCCAGCATCCAACCGTGATCGCTCCAGATTACGATAATCGTATGTTGCCCATTCGGACTTTCCTCAAGTGCATCCAGAACTCTTCCTAATTGCTGATCTACGAAATAGATACTAGCAAGATAGGCTTGCACCGCTTCTTTCCATTTATCTTCGCCGGTAATAGCATCGTGCCAGTTCTTGTAGGTTCTCGAAGCTTCGAGCGAGCGAGGACGAAGCCCACCACCAGCAATCTTTACTGCCACATTTGAGAGGTCCAGTAAATCCCTGCCGGGAGGATCCGCCAGCACCTTAGGCAATATCACGTCTGCCACATCCCGAATATGCGCTAAGTCTGGGTCGTCCAAAATTTCCTGAGGATAGTACCACGGTAAATGTGGGAGATAAAACCCGAGCGCAGCAAAGAACGGTTTGGAATGCTCGCGCTTGATTTCTTTGATCATAGTAGAAGCTCGACCATATTCACCAAATTCCGAAGACGCGGCATCAATCGCGCCCCAGTCCATATAGGAACGCTTGCCGCTTTTGGTGAAGGACCAGCCAAAATCAATTCCACATAAGTAAGTCGATGGCTCGATTGACTTTCCTCCACCCCACGAATGTACCTCAAAAGATAGGTCCTTTTGCTTGACCTTCATGTCCGACCAATCGCCCCAGTAATGATATATTTTACCAGTCCTAAATGTGCTGTAGCCATGCTGTTTAAAGAACTGAGGAATGGTTAATTTATCTGGATAATATTTACGTAAGTCGATCGATGTATGGCCAATCTTATTACTATAAAATCCAGTAGAGTTCGGGTGTTTACCAAGCATAACAGACGCGCGCGAAGGGTTGCAGCTAGGGGCGTTGCAATAGGCCTGAGTGAAGTGAACACTGTTTTTTGCGAGTCGATCTAGGTTTGGAGTTCGCGCCTGTGGGTGCCCCTGTAAATAGGAGGTCCAGTCGTTCATGTCATCAATCGCGATGAACAACACATTAGGGGGAGTATTGCCTTGGCCTGCCGTAAGCGCAGGGGCTCCCATTACAGGCAGCAAGATCGCGATGCTTCTCAAGATCGCATTCAGTTGATCAACAGTCGCCCTAAAGTTGCCCTTGCAAGACGCGCGGCTGCGACTGAAGTCATATAAATTTGATACGATTCTCATTCGATTAGCTACTGATTAAAAATTTAAGCTTCGCAGAGACATCACTCTCCCATTGGGTCAGCAAATGACTCAGGCAGAAGGGTAAATCGACCAGTCGGGTTGACGCCATAGGCGACGATACCTAGCGGATGAAAATCCCCTTCGAAGTAATTCTGGATCGCGAAACGTAGGCCCAGTTCCTCTAATTCGGGATCAGGAATCGACAGCGCCACGACATACTCACCTCGCGGCAACTTGAGATTACCAGGGAGGGGAACTGTCGTATCGACAGAATAGGTTTTAGCTGGGACGCGGTATCGCCCTACTCTCTCATCCCAATCGTCACCCGGCAACCAAGTGCGAATGTCAACGTTCTCTATTTCTTGGCTCCAAACAACGCGATGACTTAAGGGGTCCAGCAGGTTCAAACGAACAGGCCAGTCTTGATAAAACGGCGCAGACCCAGTATTTTTAACCCGCAGTTTAATCCTCAGATCACCCAAGTTCCGAACTACTGGGCTAAAAGAGAACTCCTCCAATACAAAACGGTATCCAAACGCTTTCTGCACCTCCTCGGCTCCGGCTTGGACTGCTGGCTTATCTTGGTCGTAATTCGCAATCCACCCTAATGCGCTACAGTGTAAATTACGGATGGTATCGATAAAGAAGGCGCGGTGCTCCGGATCAGACAATGTGTCGTTCGGATCATCCCCAGGTTGAACCTTATAATTACCCCAATTGTAGGCTGCCTCGCCCTCAATAGGGTGAGTCATCCAGCGACCTTTAGTTGCGTTCAGCCGATCAATGCCAGCACCGTGCATTAGCCGGAAAGTCTGCTCCTGATGCGCCCAAGAGTCCCAGTAGACGCCGAACTCAAAATCCTCGAACTCATTCGGATGACGAACTAGGACCTGCTTGTTCTGAAATGCTTTTTCAAAGGCCGTTCCTAATAGTTTTTGCATTTCTAAATCTGGATGAGGGTTATGGTGCTCTCCCCAAAAGCCGATGATTCCCATCTGAACCCAAGCTACCCTAGGGTCACTATCCCAGCACTGGCCAAGCGCCTCGATCAAGCGAAGAAGTCGCCGCTTGAATTTAGGGCTGCTGTAGTCGCCAGATTCTAGATCGCTCGGCCAGTATTCATTGCCGCTTTCTCGATCCCAATCTAAATAGACCCGAGGAATTATTTTTACTCCCGTGCCACGAAGCTTCGCCCATTTCCCATCGCTGTAGGCCCGGATATTTGCTACTAAGTCATCCGTCTTCTTCTGCTCTAGATCATTCCACTTAATATAATGACGCGCTAGCGTCGCAAATCGGCTTTTAGAGACGCTTCCGCCCATATCAGGACGAAAGCCTTTTAGCGGATTTCGCAAGGCGCTAGGATACTCCTCGGGGTCAACGACTACTAATGCGGGATCTGATCCATGGCTAAGTACCGCTGTTAAAAACACCGTAGCAAAAGTGCCAATAAATTGAGATGCACGGTATATTATTTTAATAAACATTTGAGGGTATTCGATTAGGTAAAAAATTAATACATCAACTCCTGAAGTAGTTGCGCTAAATTTAGATCAATAGTATTCAAACCTGAGGGTGCTCTATAGTAGAAGATAAACATCTGCGAAATAGAATACACCTAGCCCCGCGTGTAGACATTGGATCTTTCGCCTGAATCCTTGGATATTTTAATTATAGGCATCTGTTTAGTTCGTTCGATAATTACAAAGTAACTTGTCTGGATCTGTTATAAACTCTCACTTGCGCTGGTTAAACCAATGCTGCACTCCTATACAGTCGCGACTGTTGAGCACTTGCTCCTTCTCAAGCCAACCTTTACGAGCAATATTCACCCCAGCGTCAAAGTAACTCAGGCCCTCCATACTGTGGGCATCCGGATTGATTGCACACATCAGCCCACGTCCCGCGGCTCGACGCCAAAGCCGCCAGTCCATGTCGAGGCGATGCGGATTGGCATTGATCTCAATAATCACGCGATTGGCAATCGCGGCGTCGATCACCTTTTGCAGGTCGATCTTGTAAGGCTCGCGGCGCAATAGGATGCGCCCCGTCGGATGACCAAGCATGGTTGTCGCTGGATGCTCAATCGCACGGATCACCCGCGCCGTCATCTCCTCTTCCGACTGGCTGAAGCTAGAGTGGACCGACATCACTGCATAATCCAGTGCATTGAGCGTCGCATCTTCAAGATCTAGGGAGCCATCAGGCAGGATGTCGCACTCGATCCCCGAAAAAATGTGTACCGGTGACTCGCCCGATTCATTGAAAGCACGGATCGATTCAAGCTGCTTTAGCACGCGTGTATCGTCGAGCCCTTTGGCCTGAAAGCTCGCCTTCGAGTGGTCCGCTAAGCCGAGATAATCCCAGCCCAGCGCCTCCGCAGCCGCAGCCATCTCTTCGATCGTAGCGCGACCATCTGAAGCTGTGGTATGATTATGAAACACCCCGCGAATATCCGCCGGCCTAACTAAATTCGGCAACTGCTGTGCCTCAGCTGAATCAATCTCACCCAGCCCCTCTCGTAATTCAGGTGGAATTTCTGCAAGCCCAAGAAATTGAAATAGTTCCTTCTCCGTCGTGATTGAGTCAGGAATTTCAGTTGGCGGATCTCCCTCTTCTCCCTTCTGCGACAAGCCCCATTCGCTCAAGCTATAGCCTCGCGCTAGCGCGCGTTGCCGCAGTGCCACATTGTGCTCTTTTGACCCCGTAAAATGATGGAGCGCAAAGGCAAACTGCTCGGCAGGCACCACCCGCAGGTCGGCCTGCAGACCAGACTCGAAGCGGACGCTAGATTTTGTTGCCCCATGCGCCGTGACTTCCTGCACCGCATCCTGCTCGACAAACCAGTCCATGACTGGTTTCGGTTCAGCCGTGGCCACGATGAAGTCTAAGTCTCCCACCGTCTCTCTCAATCGGCGCAGGCTACCTGCAGCCTCCGCTCGTTCGACTTGTGATAAGCTTCGCAAGCCTTCAAGGATCGGCTCGGCCACTTCGCGCGCATTCCACCAATGGTGGCGCTTCGCATAGGCCGCGCGATTGGCTATCCCGCTAAGGATCTTCTCCGCCGATTTTTTACCAAATCCTTTGAGCGCCTCGACTTCACCCGATTCGCAGGCCGCTTGTAATGCGTCGATCGATTCCACGCCAATCGCATCGTGGAGCTTTTTTACCTTCTTGCCGCCGAGGCCAGGTATCTCGAGCATCTCAATCAGCCCAGGTGCGACAGACTCGCGCAGCTTGGTATAATATTCAAGCTCCCCCGTAGCGTAAAGTGTCTTGATCTTATCAACCAGCGCGGAGCCGATCCCCTTGATCGCGTCCAGTCGCTCCTCAGCAATCACATCGCCAAGATCCTCTTCCATCATTTCCAGTACTCGCGCGCCACTTGAGTAAGCACGAATCTTAAACGGGTTGTCCCCCTTCAGCTCAAGAAGCACCGCGATGTCTTCAAGGATGTCTACGATATCAGCTTTATTCATTGGGCAAAGATTTGCGTCGTTAAATTGGAATGACAAGCACTGGGGTTCCTTTATGAAGGCCTCAAAAACTTACCTTTCTCGTCCAGAGGTAAACGGTCCACCCTCAACATTTCCTGCGGAAGTTTATAAGTCGCCAGCTGCTCTTTCAGCCGCTCCTTCCAGTCCACTAGCTCCTCACCCGTATAATAAACGACTAACTTTTGCCCCCACTCGGGATCGGGCAGACCAAGCGCCATTACTTCTTCGACGCCAGCAATAGCACTAACGGCATCTTCCACTTCGCGGGGATCGATCTTCTCGCCTCCGCTGATGACGAGCCGATCAATGCGCCCCGTCACGTGGAGCCGCTCGTTCTCGTCGATGTAGCCTTCGTCTCCACTTAAATAACCTCGCGCTAGATCAAGTGGCTCACCCCCATAGTAACCTTTAAAAAGGGCGGAGCTTTGGATACGTATTCGCCCAGAAGAATCAATCTCGATATTAGTGTCACCTATGGGCAGGGCACCTGCTCGCGAGTCAGCAAAAAAATCCTCGACTGGAATCGCCGCCACCATCGCTGCAGTCTCAGTCATTCCGTAGACGGGCATCACCGGCAACTTAAGCTCGCGTGCCGCGGCCGCAAGCGATTCGGGCATAGGCGCACCTCCGACGAAGATAACGCGCGTTGTGCTTAATGCCTGAATGCGCTTTTTATCGAATAGAGCCCGGCTTAATTGCGTAGGCACGTACGATAAACAGCAGTCTTCGACCTCATCTTCGTCAAATCGTATGTATCCACCAGAGTGATACGCACGGAGCAATTGAATGAGCCCGCTAACATGATAGAGCGGTAAGACACAGCAGCTATTAATGATAGCACCGCCAAGAAATTGCTGCACCCCTTTGCAGGCTACTTCGAGAGTTCCCCAATTGTGAGTAGCGAGCTTGATGCCATTCGTTGTGCCACCTGTGGGTATAAGTATCGCCTTAGCTTGCCGACCAGATTTTAAACGAGTCGCGCTAGAAATTACGCCAACTGGGGGCGGGGTGCCGAGCCCAATAAGGGCAGTAAATTGCTCCCTCTCCTGTGCGCCCCAGTTTGGATTAGCCAGAGCGATCGATCGCCCTGCTGAGACCGCAGCGAAGAACTCGACTGTGAAATCATATGGGTCCGTTTGTTCGATCACCAAGGGCTGATCTTGCCCTTGGATTAATTTGGCCTCGCTTTGCACTCGTGCGAGTAGTTCTTGGCCAGAGATCCCCTCTATCCAGTCGCGACCTAAGCTCTTTAAATCAAATTCCATACTAAGTCTGGATCATATGCGCGGCGATCTGAGGTGCAAATCGTAGGCGCAGCTTGCAGATAATTGAGCCCATCATTAAAGGCATCCATCGTATCATACCCAATCGGGCGAAAAATTTGTGGTAATGAATCGGCGAGGCGCAGGCTGTTTTCCAGGCCGATGCCTGTTTCGAATACCGATGAGAACACCACTTGCTCGGCCACGGGTGCAAGCCTGTCGCTTAATTGTGAAAGCTCACCCATGAGCGGTGCTTTAATGACCAATACTCCCACCCATGCATTAGGCTTTAGCCAGCGCTCACGGTCCGACCCGTTCAGGGATTCATCGAGCGCAATGCATATGCCGCTTGCTTTCATGTAATCACTCATCGGCGCCTCCTGCCCGCAGGCAAGCGGTTGTTCGATAAAATCGATACGTTTCCGATAGGGGATTAAAAACTCCAGCCATTGTTCTAGTTCGCTCGCGGCAAGGCCAGCGTTCGCATCAAATCGAAGGCGAACAGTCGAAGGCAGGGAATCGAGCAAACTGTGCGCTGTACTTATTTCTTTGGTAATGGGTTCGATTCCTATCTTCCACTTCATACTCCGGTAGCCCGCTTTTGATTTTTCGTCAGCGAGGCGCAGCGCAGCAGAACCTGATGGTAACAACGCGGATACCCAGTAGTCGCGAGTGGGTGCGACTAAGTGACTGTCGGAGACGTGCGTGGCGCTTTGGCATTTTGCCCCTCCATTTTTCAGAGGGTCGAGACTTCCTCGCTCTGCAAAAATTTGAGCCACCGAGAGGGCAAACGCGCAGCAAGGTAGGTTTTCCGGCACATTCATCTCTGGCTCGCTCGCAAGTTGTTCTAGGAACGCCGTCGCCTCAGCCACGG
>CALBPO010000394.1 GCA_937899295.1 uncultured Opitutia bacterium | reverse complement strand
AAAAACAAATTGGAGCAAATATTTTATTTCAATAATCAAATGCTTTACATTGAATTTTTATTTATTTTTTTCCTTTCTTACAAGAACGTTTGAGATTACTTAGTTATGTACTAGGTTTTCATGATACAATTGAAATGCTAAATATTCTTGGGCAAATTATCCGGTGGTTCTTCATCTGGTTCTGCTTTGTGTTCATCATCTGCTTAGCAGGGGCGTTTATTGGTGTAGCGACCCACCTATTGTTTGGACTCATCTTCATGGATATGCCAGATTATGAATGCCAAGCCGCATTAGGTTTTTCCAATGGCCTTCGCTACGGCGGGGTTTGGGCGGGTGGCCTTTCTATCGTATTTTGTGTCATACGCGCGCGTAAGGAATACTTGCAGGCGCAGGTCAAATCGTGAGAGTCAATCACTGATGAAAAATTCACAGCGTGTTATGGTCTATCTAATAGGCTTCATTTTGGGATCGCTTTTGGTGTCGATGATACTGTCGCGCCGAGCATCGGAAGTAGAGGCCGCTGTC
Source organism: uncultured Opitutia bacterium (assembly GCA_937899295.1). GTDB lineage: Bacteria > Verrucomicrobiota > Verrucomicrobiia > Opitutales > Coraliomargaritaceae > Thalassobacterium. The sequence continues at coordinate 6,452 of CALBPO010000394.1, read as the reverse complement.
GATCCTTGGTTGACCCATAATACGGAAGCCGTGTCAGGTGGAGCTGAGCCGCTACCGGATCACATGCCAGCTTCGATCCATAAGGGGCGTATTATTGGTTTTGGCTATTTGCCAGATGAAGAAAAGGCCGAGGAACGCGTATGGTTGCTCAACTTTGACAAGACTTATCCCTACATTCGTGTCGTTGAGACGATCGCGACGGGTGAGTCCAGCTTTATGGCGGCGGATCAGATCTCGATTTATTTGAGTGAGGGTGTAGATGTCACCGAGCTAAAACCGATGCTCGATGAGCTGGGTTTGCGCCTTAGGATGTTTAACCGCAAGGAAGGCCTCGCGGTGATCGGTGTGCTCAATACCCAGATTGATGCGGTTCCTTCTACGATAGAAGCCTTGCAGCCATGGAGCGATTTGTTTGAATCTATAGAGGCTGACGTGTTGCGATTCCAAGGGCAGTGATTCATATTATATAGTAGCCATTTGTGATGGCCTTCATCGCCCTTCAAACAAATTTGCCACCCGAAAGCCTTGAGCTAAGCTAGCGGTAAATCCAGAAGCGTTTAGCTTGTTGTTGAAAATTCCTAGCCTGTTCTACCCACTGGTCAACGAAGGCGTCAACGCGGGCCCTAGCGCCTCGCAGATTGATTTCGTCCCACCACGCAGTGCTTCCTACGTGCTTGTTAAAAAGTCCGGGATTTTTTGAAGCTGCGAAGGGATTACTAGAGGACCATACCGCGGCGAGCTGCATCATGTGAAAACTGAGTTCGGTGGGTCGTGCGTGGTTCCAGTTAGTCACGCTGACGTAGACGCCGCTAAGCGGTACGCCAGTCGTGCTTTGGGTCTTTATTATGCGGTAGCCTAACCCGGGAATTCTTTTGGATTCAAGGGCGGCTTTGATCTGCTCAGGGGATTTGCCTTTATAGCGAAGTAATCGGAAAGGATAGGGGGTCCCGATACCATGGGAAAAGCCGCCCTCTTGGGCGCCAAGACCCGTCATGGCGTAGCCGAGTACGGCTGAGAGATCGGGTATGTAGGGTGAGGTGGGTACCCAGCGTAACCCCGTTTTTGTCCATAGCATGTCACGCCGCCAGCCGCGCATGGGTATTACGGTAAGTTTGCCATTTTTACGAATGTGTTCGGGCGTCTCCATACAGCCAGGCGTGTGCTTGGCGATCCGAGCGAGCTCGGCGATAGTAAGGCCGTGAACGTAGGGCACTTGGAATGCGCCAACGTAGCTACGCCATTCACGATCGAGCGGGGGGCCGTCCACTTTGAGGCCACCGAGTGGGTTAGGCCGATCGAGTATGACTACTTCGACGCCATTTTCAAAGCAGGCCTCCATCGCGTAACGCATGCAACTAACATAGGTGTAAGAGCGGACGCCGACATCTTGTAGGTCGATCACTAGGGCATCGAGTCCCACCAGCATCTTGGCGGTGGGCTTGCGATATTTACCGTAGAGTGAGTAAACGGGGAGGCCAGTGCGTGGGTCGATCTTATCATCGACAGGGACGTTAGCCTTTTCGTTGCCATAGATTCCATGTTCCGGGCCGAATAGGGCGACGAGGCGAACATTGTTCGCACGACGGAGCACGTCGATACTACTTTCGCCACGACGGTTGAGTCCTGCAGGATGCGTGAGTAAGCCGACGCGCTTGCCGCCGATGGCGCGAAAGCCGCTTTGCTCTAATACGTCGATGCCTAGATAGATTGGGTCTGCCTGAATAAGACCAATCGAGAAAAAAAGACTGAAACAAACTAGGCAGATTTTTTTAATCATTGCTAGGAGTCTCTTTAGGGTAGGAAGATTGCATTTTTAATTTACGTTCTTTTATCTTATGACGAAGCAAGGCATAGCTAGCAGCGGTGCGGTTCGCGACGATACGGTATGCAAAACTAGCGATGAGGCCGAAGAAAATACCCATCACAATCGCACCTAGGCTAGTGACACTGAATACGGTCGCTAAATTATCAAATTTAGCACCCCATGCAGCATGGATAAAATTGTCGAGTAAAAGGCGCACTTCTTCTCGATTGAGTGGGTCAACGTTTATTCCTATTACACTTAGGATCATTCGCCCAATTTGATAGGCGGCAAACCAGATCGGTAATACTGTCAACGGATTCGAGACGACTTGCAGTCCGACTATAATCGGTAGATTGGCGCGAAGTAGGAGCGCCAGTATAATTGCTGAAGGGATTTGGATGCCATAGAGCGGCATGAGTGTAAGAATACTCCCCGCGTAAATTGCAGGCACGGCATTCTCTACACGAAAGCTCCAGATGTAGATCCGCTTACGGGCAGCCTCTGTAAAAAATTTAAGGATTGGGTAACGATGTATGTTCGTGCGCCGAGGGAGTGGGCGCAGCCATTTCTTGACTCTACGGATACGGCGCCACTTGGTCTGATTAAACTCTGATTCCTCAGCCGTCATGCGTGTAGAGGGTCTGTAAGACTTCAGTCACCTTTTGCTTTAAAAAATCGGGTGCTAATTTGAGGGCTTCTGCCAACGGCGTGCCCTCGGGCGTGATACTGTAGACAGCAGTCCCTGGGAAACGATCACGAACAGTTTGAGCGGCTTCATCCTCCGCAAGCCCAGCCAGCAAGATGGCTGATGTGTCGCTGGAATAAGCGGCGGCAAGTAGCGCGTAAGGACCTTTGCCAGCGAGTGAGCTATTATCAAACTTACCTTCACCTGTTAAAACGAGATCGGCTTCTTTGATCTTACTGCTCAGATCTAGCCACGCGGTGACGAGCTCGAAGCCAGCTACATAGTTCGAGCCAAAGGCAACATTGAGACCAAAGCCAATGCCGCCCGCTGCGCCGCTACCAGAGGCTCTTAGAGTGCATTCTGGCTGATTGAAGAATTCACACAACTGTTTAGCTACTCGTTCCGAAGCACCGTCAAAGGCTTCGATTTCGTCGGGTTTGAGCCCTTTTTGTGGGCCGTAAACTGCCGCGGCTCCTCTAGTTCCAAGCAATGGGTTATCCACATCGCATGCGATATAAATCGGCGGTATTGTTAACTCTATGTTACCCGTGATCTGTTCAATTGCAGGCCATTGTGCGGGTGTGACTTGGCCACTTGGACAAAACTGTAAGCCAAGCGCCTCCAGGGCGCCAAGTCCAAGGTCGCTGGTTGCGCTGCCGCCGATGCCAAGCAGGATTGCATCGGCTTCTTCAGCCACTGCAATGCGGATCAGTTCGCCGACACCGCGCGTAGTACAATGCTTTGGGTGGCGTTGCGCATTTGGCACTTGTTCCAGCCCAGCGACTGAGGCCATTTCGATGATTGCGAGCTTGCCTTTTTTCGAGCCAAGGAGTTTACAGGCACTCTCTGGGATTTGTTCAAGATTAACCCAACCGAGGGGCGAGTCGACTTCTTCGCCCAGTGGGCCACTGACTTTGTGGTGTTCCATATAGCCACTGGCCGCTTGAGTCAAAATCGGGCAGAAGCCTTCGCCTCCGTCAGTCAACGGGGCGTGACTTAGCGTGAGCGGCTCGCCGAGCGCTTCGAGTGCACCACTGAGGGCAGCATCACAAGCACTGCCTGCAGGCATGGCGTCTTTAAACTTATCGAAGGCAGCTAATATTTTCATACTATAATGGCGTAGGACGATACAATGATCACTCAGCACGAAGTGTGCATGATCTATCTAATATGAAACATTTATCCTTCGCTATCCGTAACTGCGGCTTTGCCGCTAACGCTGCTCTTGTCCGCTCTCTATGTCTATGATCTTGAAGTTCTCCACGTGGTAGATCGGGTCAGCGCGGAAAGAGAGGCGAGCGCCGTAGGATTGCTCGATTTCCAAAAGGAGATCTTCGTCTTCTTGGCGGAGGCGCTCAAGATTGGTCGGATGGAGGAGCACGCGCAGGGCGATTTCTTTGTCCTGACCGTCACGGGCGCGGATATGGCGAATCACACTGATCAGACGGCGTTGCACTTCGACACTCATAGTACGCGAGCTCTTGACCGAGCCACGGCCGTTACAATACGGGCAGTCAGTGTAGATACCACTGGAGTGGCTCTCGGAGTGACGCTGGCGTGTCATTTGCATGATACCGAGCGTGGAAATGGGAAGGATGTGGTTCTTTGCTTTATCAGTAGCCATCTCACGCTTCATACGCGCGAGCACTGCGTTGCGATCCTTCTTCGCCTTCATGTCTATGAAGTCGAGGATGATGAGACCACCGATGTTACGCAGGCGCACTTGGCGGCAAATCTCAGTAGCCGATTCAAGGTTCACTTGTAGGATGAAGTCCTTGCCGTCCTTGTTTTTATTCTTGTGCGACCCGGTATTCACATCAATCGAGATGAGTGCTTCCGTCTCTTCGATTACAATCTCGCCACCACCAGGCAGCGGGACGCAGCGATTGTAGGTCTGCTCGATCTGGCGCTCAATATTGAAGCGCTCAAAGACTGGGATGTCATCTTTGAATAGGTGGATTTTGGACTTCGAACGAGGCGAAATTTTAGTTACATCCTCAATTATATTTTCATAGTCTTCCACCTTATCGACCATTACGCGGTCGATTTCTTCGGTCAGGAAGTCGCGCACAGTGCGGCCGACAATGTCGGGCTCTACGTAGAGGCATGCGGGCTTCTTGGTTGAGTCCATGCGCTGATTGATAACCTCCCAACGTTTGAGTAAAATGTGGAGATCACGGATGAAGTAGCGGGCTTTTTTGCCCTCGCCAGCGGTGCGCACAATGATGCCCATGCCTTCGGGCAAAGTGAGGCCACGGAGTATGCCTTTAAGGCGGCTACGCTCTTTTTTGTCCTCGATTTTTCGAGAGATGCCAAGCGTACCGGTGTAGGGCATGAGCACGAGGAAACGGCCAGGTAGGGCGATGTTCGTCGTGGTGCGTGGTCCCTTGGTGCCGATCTGGCCCTTGGTGATTTGGAGCACGATCTCGCTGCCGATAGGGTAAAGTTTTGGGATGTCTTTGACCGAGATTTTCTCGGCCTCGCGCTTGCGCTGCTTTTCTGATTTATTATCGCGAACGATCTCGACTGAATTGTCCTTCGCAGCGGGGAGGATGTCCCAGTAGTGCAGGAAAGCGTTCTTGTCCTCGCCAATATCGACGAAGGCTGCCTTGAGACCAGGTTCCAGATTCTGTATATGGCCTTTAAAGATGGCTCCGACTTCACGTGCTTCGCCCGTACGCTCGACTTCAAACTTTTCTAGGACGCCGTCTTGGAGGAGGGCGACGCGTTTTTCGAGCGGCTCCGAGTTGATGATCAGCTCGGTGTAAGACTTCTTCTCGGCCTTAATCGCTTTCACGATGCGTTGTATGAGCGGTTGCTTTTTCTCGCGCTTGGCGGCGTCGTCTTTAAGCGCTCGGGTATCGATGCGCTCGGACTTCTTCTCCTTGGGCGCTGAAGTCAGCTCTTCGGTGTATTGCTCATCGTTTACCGCATCGTCTTTCGGAATAGCGCTTACGTTTTTTGCGTTGTTAGGTTCAGTTGGTTCTATAGTTGATTCGTCGTTCATTGGTCTTGGTCTCCCGTGGGTGAGGTGGGGATCCCAAGTTTTGTCTGCTTTGACTATCGAATCTGCGTGCAAGTGCGTGAATCTGTATCATGAAAAATCCTTTCGATACCGATATACACTTTGCACAAGACCTTGTAGAATAAAGCAGCTCAAAACAAAGGAGCCTCCGTAACTTAAAAACGGAAGCGGTAGTCCAGTAATCGGGGTTATGCCGATAGTCATGCCAATGTTGATGAAGAAGTGGACGAGGAATAAAACACTGACCCCAATGGCCAATTGCATTCCAAATCGATCTCTTGCGAGTCCGGCAATACGTATGCCGTTGGCGACCATCAGGCAAAATAGCCCAACAATGAACGCGCTTCCAAGAAAGCCTGTTTCCTCCGCGACAACGGAGAAAATAAAGTCGTTATGTGCCACCGCTTGTGGGAGATAGCCGAGCTGTGCTTGGGTGCCTTTAAAGAGACCCTTGCCCGACAATCCACCAGTAGCGGCAGAAATTTTAGCTTGATTGGCATTCCAGCTCGCGCCGGTGCCACTTGGATCCACTACGTCGGGGGCGACGAAGGTGAGAATCCGATTTCTTTGATAATTGTGAATAGGGAGCAGTGATTGGTAGTCGTCTACCATACTCTTTTCCTCAGCGGAACCAGATCTCTCGGCGGTGCGCTGCGCCTCCAAGGTGGTCACCGACGGGGAGATCACGAGCCCCCGAGAGGCTGACCGGCGCAGGGTGTCGGAGCACCTCGTCGCGGGCCTCGTCGAGAGCCACGGCGTCGCCGGCAAGATCGAGGGCAATTCCCAAGCGCTGAACGACACCATCTCCTTCCTGCCTGGTGAGAACGGCGGTGAAGTGGTGGTGTTGGTGAACGACAACTCTGCCGGCAACGATCAGATCATTGCCGACGCCTCAATCACATCCATCGCCGAGCTCAAGGGCAAAACCGTTGCGGTGG
>CALBPO010000393.1 GCA_937899295.1 uncultured Opitutia bacterium | reverse complement strand
GGTCTTCGGATCTAGGCACCGTCGCGTAGGAGGCCTGCCACAATCTCTCGCTCTGCGAGCCATGTCGATGGACCGCTACCGAGTGAGCGCCCATAAAGTGTGATTTTTTGAGGCGAGTATCCAAGTGTTTCAGTCGCATATTTATAAGTGCCCTCAATCGCGGCGTAAGTTCCGGATTCGCTTCCTTGGCCTGTGCTTGTGCCATAGCTAGGATAGTCGTAAGCTAGCACAGATGTGCCTAAGTCCTGAAAATTCTGAAGGAGTGGACGAACTTGACCGATATCTTCGCCATTACCATGGCTGTATATAAGCAGTCTATCAGAACTTTTAGCTTTGAGGAAATAGGCTGAAATAGATTCACCATCGCTGGCTTTTAACTTTAAGATGTGGTCATTGTCTAGATAGCTACTCGGCGGCGCAGGAAAGATCATGTCGTTCGCACAGATCACGGCATAAAAATTTAGACCGGCGTATGCGATACACAGGCTGGAGACCAGAAGAATGGAAACATTGGTAATCATTTGCTTGAGGGATAAAGAAGGAGACACCACGCTAGATGTTTCAATATCGCTTCGCTTCTGAGATCAAACGCAATTCCCATTAAATGTCGCATCAAGAGAGCCCTATTTTATTTTCGCGCCTCGGCCAGGAAATCGCCTCGCCCATCATCGTAGATCTAATGGCGCGTGCTTTGACTAATCCACGGGGTCGTAACCGGCCTTTCACTAGTTGACTGCAATTCAGGCGAAAGGCTTGCTAGTTTTTGAGAAAAGTACGAGTCAACGGTCTGGTAGTCGCCTATTTTTTTGTAAATTAAGGCGGCCCTAGAAATCAGTTGTCTGAGTATTAATTGCAGAATTGCGACTTGAGGGACACGATTCAGGGATCTGCTTGGGTATGACTAGGATAATAGCCCCTTCTTCGGCCAGGATTCAAACCTAAGAGGCTACTTTTTATACTTCAATGCGGCTGCGATGAAGTTGGCGAAGAGTGGGTGGGCCGCGTTGGGCTTCGACTTAAACTCTGGGTGAAACTGCACGCCTACATACCAAGGGTGATCGGGTATCTCGATGATTTCGACTAGGTCACGCTCGGGGTTGACGCCGCCGATTCGCAGGCCAGATTTTACGAGTTGGTCGCGGTATGTGTTGTTGAATTCATAGCGATGTCGATGACGTTCTTGGATACTTTTCTTACCATAAGCGTGATAGCTAAAGCTGTCTTCGGCTAGCTCGCAAGGGCAGGCACCAAGACGCATATTGCCACCTTTAGTCGTCAGATCTTTTTGATCTTCCATAATGTCTATCACGGGGTGCGCTGTGTTTGGATCGAACTCAGTGCTATTGGCATCTTCGAGCTTGGTCACGTTGCGGGCATACTCAATGACTGCAATCTGCATGCCGAGGCATAGGCCAAAGTAAGGGATACCGTTCTCGCGGGCAAATTTTGCTGCGGCAATTTTACCCTCAGTGCCACGGTCTCCGAAGCCGCCAGGGATGAGGATGCCGTCGAGAGTGCCGAGGTGATTTTGCGGATCGTCCTTGATCAGCTCTGCGTCGAGACGTACGATGTGCACAGTTGCGTCGTTGGCAATGCCAGCGTGTATGATGGACTCGTAGACCGACTTGTAGGCGTCTTGCAGTTCTATATATTTACCGACGACACCGATTTCGACTTTGTGACTCGGTGCTTTAAGGCGGCGGACGACGTCGTGCCAAATTTGCATGTCGCTATCAGGCGCGTCGAGGTTGAGATGGTCGATAACGAGGTCATCGATGTTTTCGGCTTTAAGCGCGAGGGGAAGTTCGTAGATAGAAGTCTCGACATCGATCTCTTCGATTACCGCCTTTACGGGGACGTTACAGAAGAGGGAGAGTTTCTGTCGCATCTCATCTGTCATTGGTTCTTCGGTGCGGCAAACGAGGATGTCGGCTTGGATGCCGATTTCACGGAGTTTGGCCACGGATTGTTGACTGGGCTTCGTCTTGAGCTCCCCCGCAGCCTTTAAGTATGGAAGCAGAGTACAATGAAGGAAGAGCACGTCGTCGCGCCCAACCTCCAGAGCAAATTGACGCATGGCTTCAAGGAAAGGAAGGCCTTCAATGTCCCCAATGGTGCCACCTAGCTCTGTGATGAGCACGTCGACATCTTCGCCACCGCCTGCATAAATACGCTCTTTGATCACATTGGTCACGTGAGGAATGACCTGCACGGTCGCGCCTAGGTAGTCGCCACGACGCTCTTTCGCGAGCACGGTTTCGTAGACTTTGCCTGAGGTGAGATTATTCAAGCGGTTCAGCTCACCGGACGTGAATCGCTCATAGTGGCCGAGGTCGAGGTCAGTCTCAGCTCCGTCGTTGAGCACGTAAACTTCGCCGTGCTGGAAGGGGCTCATCGTGCCAGGGTCGACGTTAAGGTAGGGATCAAACTTCTGGAGTCTTACCTTGAGTCCGCGCTGTTCGAGGATAGCACCAAGGGCTGCGGCGGTGAGCCCTTTGCCTAGCGACGAGACGACGCCGCCTGTTACGAATATATACTTCATGGGTTCGAGCTTTGCCTTTTTAGGATGAGTGCTGAAATTGTAATAGTTGCGCCAAGTGTTGAAAAGCCGCTGGGCTCACATTCAATTGTTTGGCTTTCTAGGTTGGCAAACCTTTTCCAAACTTTAGGCAAAAGAAGTCTTTGGATTAGCTATGCTGTTTTTACCCGTTTTTATAATAAGAGCGATCAATGATCAGTGTTGAGTCAATAATCTCGGGATGGGAACAAAATATTCCGCTAACAGCGAATTCTATATAGCATTGCTTATGCAATCTATAGGCTGAGCTAATAGATGGATTGCAACTGGCTCGGTGTTTGAAAATTTACCATTCTAAGCTATCTTTGTTGTGTGGGTTTAACCGACTAATTATGTGCTCATTGTGTAATTTTATTCAATCAACCATCGGTCGTAAGATCTTAATGGCTCTCTCCGGCCTAGTGCTCGTGCTTTTTGTGATGGGACACATGCTAGGTAATCTCCAGATATTCCTCGGGCCCGACGTTATCAATGCCTATGCATACAAGCTTCATCACTTGTTGCCATCGTCCGCACTGTGGTCTGTTCGGTTGGTCTTGCTCGGGACTATCGCGGTTCACATATGGGCGGCTGTCACGCTAACATTGGATAATCGCAAGGCACGTCCGCAGAGTTACGAAGAAGATAAGGTCGTGCAAGCCAGCTATTCCTCACGCACCATGCGTATGAGCGGCATTATATTGCTGGCATTCATAATTTTCCATATTGCTCACTTCACTGTTCGTATTGTGCCTGGGAAGCAATACGAAGAGTTAGGTGTTCTCGAAAAGACTATGGTACCACTTGTCCAGGATGGTGAGGTTGTTATGAAAAACGGTCACGAAATCACTACTTTCAATGTAAACGATATGATGGTGTCAGGCTTCGAGGTCTGGTGGGTATCGGCTTTTTACATCATCGCAACAGGCCTGCTTTGCATGCATCTGACGCATGGTTTTAGTAGTATGTTCCAAAGTGTGGGGCTTCGTAATGGACTTTGGCGCAAGCGTCTCGATCGAGTCGCACTTGCTTATGGGTGGATCGTTTTTCTTGGATTTGCCATTATTCCGATCTCTGTGATGGTTGGTCTCCTGAAGATGGATTCGACAGGTGGCCTCGTTTCACAGGTCGGAGAGACTGCCGCTATTACTGACTCATTTGAAAAATAGGAGCGCTGAAATATGAATCTCGATTCCAAAATTCCCGAAGGCCCTCTATCTGAAAAGTGGTCGAGCCATAAGTTCAATATGAAGTTGGTCAATCCGTCCAACCGTCGTAAATATAGTGTGATCGTCGTCGGCTCTGGTCTTGCTGGTGGAGCTGCTGCAGCGAGTCTCGCTGAGCAGGGTTACAACGTGTCTTGCTTTTGCTACCAAGACAGTCCGCGCCGCGCTCACAGTATTGCAGCCCAAGGGGGTATCAATGCCTCGAAGAATTACCAAAACGACGGTGACAGTGTTCATCGACTTTTTTACGATACAGTCAAAGGCGGCGACTATCGCGCGCGTGAGGCCAACGTCTATCGCCTATCCGAGGTGTCTTCAGACATTATCGACCAATGCGTTGCGAATGGTGTGCCCTTTGCTCGTGAATATGGCGGTCTGTTGGCTAACCGTTCTTTCGGTGGGGCGCAGGTTTCTCGAACTTTCTATGCTCGCGGCCAGACTGGCCAGCAACTACTTCTCGGTGCTTATTCTGCATTGAGTAAGCAAATAGGTCTAGGCAAGGTGAAGATGTTCAATCGCCACGAGATGCTCGACTTAGTTAAAGTAGATGGTCATGCCAAAGGGATCATTGTTCGGAACATGGCGACTGGGGAGGTTTCGCGGCATGCCAGTGATGCGGTCGTCCTCGCTACGGGTGGTTATGGTAACGTCTTCTTCCTTTCGACAAATGCACAAGGTTGCAACGTCACTGCGGCTTACCGCGCCCACAAACGCGGTGCCGGCATGGCGAATCCCTGTTACACTCAAATTCACCCGACGTGCATTCCCGTCCACGGGGACAAACAATCGAAGCTCACACTCATGTCTGAGTCACTTCGTAATGACGGTCGCATATGGACCCCGAAGGACGCAGAGGTCGCGGCTATGATCCGTAAGGGCGAAACTGACCCAAATTCTGTGGCCGAAGACGACCGAGATTACTTCCTTGAGCGTAAATATCCGAGCTTCGGGAATCTTGCACCGCGGGATATTTCCTCTCGAGCAGCGAAAGAAGCCTGTGACGAAGGTCGCGGC
>CALBPO010000392.1 GCA_937899295.1 uncultured Opitutia bacterium | reverse complement strand
GCGACAGTCCACTCAGCGCGCCAGCGGTCTCGCTGGCTAATGCTGCCACTAGAATCCGCCTCATCAATCAGTTGCGAGGCTTGTTCGATCAAACCAGCACGCACCTGAGCCGAAATCAATCGTAAGAAGAGTTCACCGCCACGCGGCGAACCAAGCCCTCGGTTTAGTGCGGCAGAGTAAAAGTCTACTGCATTCGCAAAGTCGCGATTTAAAAAATAACAGTCTCCAATCAAGCGGTTGACATCGACAAAGTCTTCGCTTTCTCGAGATTGGTCGCGCAACTGGATAAGAAAATCCGCCGCCGCGCGATACTGAGCGGGTTGACGCTCCAAAGCAGCATAAGCAAGTAAACGGTAAACATTAGTGATCTGACTTAGTCCGGGAAATTGATCTAGCAAGGTACGTGCGTCGCTCTCCGCAATAGCCATAAGCCCCGCACGCTCCTCGACCGATCCCTGCTGCGCCATCTTCATCGCCAACTGGCTGCGCAGATAATACATTTGTCCCTGTAGCAAGTGTGGCTCGCTACGCGATAGAATGACCTTTAGAAAATTGAGCAAATCGGCATCTTGATTAGGCACCCGAGCAAGCAATTGTAGCGCAATACCCATGGTTTCTCTGCTTCGCCCATTAAGGATCAGAGTTTTAAGCGCGACACGCCCAGTTTCTGAATTGGCTCCAAGGATGATACCTTTGAGTAAGCGTAATTGTTCACGTTCTTCTGTGACATAGCCCGCTGAAGTGTTCTCCAACTCACGATCGATCGCATCAATTGCCTCGCCGATACGGCCCAGACCATAAAGCCCCACTGCGTATTCCTGAACGAAAGGATACGCCGCCGCTTGACCATCTAACTGATCAATCTTCACCCGCAGTTCGGCAACAAGAGCCTCGTCAGTAGAGGATGCCAGTAACTTCTGACGCATGATGAGCCCTTCGAAGTGCGAACGCAGCATCGGTTGATCAGTTAGTTCAAGTGCGCGCTGAAAAGCAGCGGTCGCCAACTCGGTTTGGCCTTCCAATTCAGCTGCAAGACCTTCAAGCATAGCTAACCAGGGCAGATCTTCAGCCTCCAAGTCAGCTGAAGACGCTTTTCCAAAAGCCGCAAGGAAGGCCTCGGTATCGATCCGGCCGTCGCCTTCTCCGTAAATTGAAAGTGCCAAATAGAGCAGATACTCTCCCTTATGAAATTCCTGCGGCACTGAATCCAGCTGTGAACGAGCTGCGACAAATCTTCCCTGCCCGATCAAAGCTTTGGCTAGGCCTAATTTAAGCGAGGCCAGTTCGCTTGAAGATAAATGATCACTTTCTTCTAGCAGCGAACGATAAATCGTCTCAGCCACACCCGAAAGGCCCGACTGCAAGGCGCGCGACGCGCTTCCCATACGCCACTCAAACTCGATCTCGCCGCCCAGGTCAACTGCCGCGAAACGATCTGCAGTAAGTGGTGCCTGCGCAGGCAAAGCCCCGCAAAAAGAGAGCGAAAGGCACAGTGAAGCAAGGAGCCGAAAATAAGTGAATGGGTTAAAAGACATAAAGTTGTTTAAAATGACATCCACTCTCCCACATAGTTGCAAAGGGAAAAATATGGTGCCCCCTCTGGGAATCGAACCCAGATCGACTATTTAGGAAACAGTAGTTCTATCCGTTAAACTAAGGGGACATCCAATAGATCGAAAGCTAGAAACCCACAGTTCAGGATCAAGCGTAGACTACGCAAAATTTTATTTGGACTTTAGCTTAAGCAAAAACTGATCGATCAGGCATTCCTCTAAACTTGAGGACTAACGATGAGTTGAACGCGTTTGGACTCAACGAAGTAATATTTCGCAAATCGTGCGAGCGCAACTGCGTCGACCTGGTCTAACTGGGCAGCGTGCTCGATATCATCTTCGACTGGCAAACCGTAAGTGACTTGGATGGCAGCGTGCATGGCGCGCGCACCGATGGTTTGTTTACCCATCGGCCTCGCGGCCTTCCAGCTCCGCCTCGCGGTGAAGACCCAGCTCGGCCTCGCCGAGACAGCAGCGACGCTAGCGACGAGGTGGAGTCTCGCAGAGGAGGTCCATCGCGCATCGCCATCATCTCTCCCAGCTGCGGAGATACGATGTCCATGGGGCTGCTGTCCAGCGTGAGCACGATTATGATCAATCTGCTCTACCTGA
>CALBPO010000391.1 GCA_937899295.1 uncultured Opitutia bacterium | reverse complement strand
AGATGCGCAGCCATTGTCTCCAATGAATGTCATCCTCTCGTTCGCATGTGTGACGGCAATGCTTTGAAAGCATGAATCGAGTGACTACATTGCATCCAGCGTCCGTGCCACTTCGCGAAGTTCAAAGCATTCGATCGTATCGCCTTCTTGGTAGTCGTCGTAGCCTGCCACGTTAATGCCGCATTCGTAGCCTGCTCGGACTTCCTTGACGTCGTCCTTGAAGCGTTTAAGCGTGTCGATTTTGCTCTCGTGGATGAGCTCGCCGCCTCGCATGAGTCGCGCGATGCAGTTGCGCTGGATAAGACCTTCCGTCACCATACAACCTGCGACCTTGCGCGTCTTGCCGACAGAGAATACTTGGCGAACTTCGGCTGCGCCAGTCTTCTTCTCGGTGTATTCAGCGTCGAGCATGTCAGCCATGGCCTCTTCGACTTGGTCGATGAGTTCGTAGATGATCGCGTGCTGGACGATGCGAATATCGTGATGCTTGGCAAGGCTCTGCACGCCGTTATCGAGTTTGACATTGAACCCAACAACCATGGCGCCACCCGCGCTAGCGAGAGTGATGTCGTTCTTGGTAATATGGCCAACGCCCTTGCTAATCACATCGAGTTCGACCTTATCGCTCTCGATGGCTTTGAGCGCTTGAACCAGTGCTTCGGTCGAGCCGTGCACATCGGACTTGACGATGACGCGGAGGCACTTCTTCTGCTGGTTTTCGATCGCGGCGAAGAGGTCTTCAACGGTAGCAGCACCCCCTTCCGTATTCTGCTGCTGAGTGCTGGCTGCATCATGGAGTTTGCGCACTTGTATGTTCTCCTCGGCGCAGCGCTTAGCTGATTTTTCGTTTTTCTCAGTAGAAAATTTGGTGCCGGAAGCGGGCACGTCTGACCACCCAGTGACTCTAACTGGTGTCGCAGGTGGCGCATCTTTGAGCTGATTACCATCGGCATCGGTCATTGTTTTGACTCGGCAGTAGACCTCCCCGCAGAGCAATGCGTCACCTTTCTTCAGGGTGCCGCGCTCGACGATGACGGTAGCGGAGGCACCACGCCCCGTCTCAATCTGAGATTCAATGATAGTGCCAGAAGCGGGACAAGTCGGGTTAGCCTTGAGCTCAAGAAGTTCGACTTGGAGGAGGATCATGTCGAGCAAGTTGTCGATGTTTGTGCCCTTCAGCGCGGAAACCTCGACAGCGATCGTTTCGCCACCCCAGTCTTCGGGCGCGATGCCTTTTTCCTGCATCTGTTGCTTCACGCGATCGATGTTGGCCCCCTTCGCGTCGATCTTATTAATCGCTACGATGATAGCGTTGTTGGCCTCTTTAGCAAATTTGAGTGCTTCTTCAGTCTGTGGCTTGAAAGCGTCGTCGGCTGCGATCACGAGGATCGAAACGTCAGTTACATTAGCTCCACGTTCTCGCATCATCGAGAAAGCGGCGTGGCCGGGTGTATCGATAAAGGAGATCTTTTGGTCTTTGTGATCAATCTGGTAGGCACCGATATGCTGAGTAATCCCGCCGGCTTCACCTTTGACCACATTGGCTTTGCGAATGGTATCGAGTAGAGTGGTCTTACCGTGGTCGACGTGTCCGAGGATGCACACGACAGGGGGACGCGGCTTAAGGAACTTTGGGTCGTCGTCGTCAGGCTTTTCAACCTTTGGCTTAGAAGAGCCACCTTTTTCGTTTTGCTCGCCACGGTGATGGATCTCTAACTCGCAACCATGCCGGCCTGCGACTTGCACTGCGACGCTCTCCTCGATGGTTTGGTTCATCGATGCGAAAATACCCATCTCCATTAGCTCGGAAATGAGCTTGAAAGGCTTGAGCCCAATCTCGCCCGCAAAATCACGCACGACAATGGGAGGTTTAACGTGGATCTTCTTTAGCTTGCCGGCTTCAGCCACAGGCGCTTCGGGACCCTCACCTTCAATAGATTCGGCAGCGGGTGCTTGCTCTGCATCAGCTGCTTTGGCAGCTGCGGGCGGCTTGGGCGGTCCAGCAGGCGTCGGTGCGACAGTTGGCGTAGAGACTGCGGGCATCGGATTAGGCGCCTTTGGCGAAATCGCAGCTGAAGGATGGGTCGCCACAGTCGGTGGCGCGGG
>CALBPO010000390.1 GCA_937899295.1 uncultured Opitutia bacterium | reverse complement strand
GACAGCGATATCGGTCGGTGAGTCACCAATGATAATTGAACCCTTGGCGGAAACTTCAATTTGGTCTAGCACGTGCTGAGTGAGTGCTAGCTGAGGCTTGTGCCACTGCGTGTCCGCGCCGCCAATACAAATGGGAATGTATTTCGCAAAACCCGCATAGCGACTGACTATACGCGCGGTGTCGCCGTGTTTGTTAGTAAAGATCACTTGCGGGATGCGGGCTTTATAAACTCGCTCAATTAGCTCTATACCTCCTGCTAGAAGGATCAGGCCGTCGAACATGATTTCGGGACAGCGCTTCCGAAAGGCCTTACAGGCCTCATCCATATGCTCAGACTCCACAAAAAGTCCCATTGTCGCAGCCATAACGCCGCCGAGACTTCGCCGAATCACATCATCATTTGGCTGAGCATAGCTCATATCTACGATAACCTCACGGTAGCAGCGTATAATGGCAGCTGTTTGGTCGATCAATGTGCCGTCCAGATCCCAGAGGATCGCTGTAGGGCGGGGAAGCTGTATTGTTGAGTTAGAATTCATTTAGGTCGATCCAATCCAAATAGTTTTTCGCCAAGTTCATGGAGGTCCTTATAAATGTAATCGGATACGATGCATCCGGACAACTCTTCTGCACTGTGACTGCCCGTTGCCACAAGGTGGCAAGCGATACAACCTGCTTCCGCTGCAGCGAGATCGTAAGGCGAGTCGCCGATCATTAATGCTTCCTCTGAAGCGCAATCCATTTGCTCTAGTGCATGGGCAGTAAAGAGCGGATCAGGTTTTCGGTAGGGGCAGTCTGGATCTCCAGTGCCAATAATTACATCGAACCATTGATCAAGCCCGAGGTGTGCGAGTATTGAGCGCGTATGGCTTGCATATTTGTTAGTAAACACGCCGAGCTTATCACCGCGTTTTTTCAAATTCTCCAGTAGCCAATCTGCACCTGGCAGTGTGAAAACATCGTCGAAGATGATTTCCTCAAAATGTTTGCGGAAAAGTGGTTCAGCGACTGTAACCTTATCATCGCCGCAGAGTTTACTCAAAGTGATCGGTACCGAACCGCCGACAGTCGCACGCACCTTAGCATAATCGCTCTCATGCAGGCCGAGTTCGCGTTGTGCGTATGTTACACTCTTATGGATCGTGGTGAAGTGGTCGATCAGAGTACCGTCTAAATCAAATAGGATGTAATGCATGAAAATGTGCTTTATCAAAATAGCGAAACGCTACAATATCGATTATGCATGGCTCGTTTACCACTTTTGGCAAGCGTAGGTAAGGCACACGGTTCAAAAATATCCGCAATATGGCACACACAACAAACTGGGTAACTGCCGAAAGACGGGGGGAGGTGTTTTTGGCTAGCCGTGGGAATATATGGGAAGCACTAGG
>CALBPO010000389.1 GCA_937899295.1 uncultured Opitutia bacterium | reverse complement strand
CACGTCGGCCTGAAAGGCGATCACCTCAGTCTCTTCTCCCTCAGCGTAAAGATGCACCCGACCATCGACCATATTTTGGACATAGCCTGTCACATCAAAGCCCTTAGCCACGCCCACTGTCTGGTAACGAAAACCTACGCCTTGCACATGGCCTTCAAACCAGCAGTTCATCTGAAAAACACGATTATCCATAACGAACAAAATTTATAGAATCCCGATCGTTGCAAGTGCATTAGAGCCTTGTCTCAGCCCTTTTTAGGCGCAGTCATAGCTGTTCATACATGCCAGAAACCTCTTCAGATCGTATTGAACCGACATTCGTCGATATCATATTGCCACTTGAGCAGTCTGAGGATACTGAGGCCCAAAAAGCTGCCGTTGCCGCAAAATTAAATACAAAGATCTCGCAGATAGTCGAACTGCGCCTACGTAAACACTCAATCGACGCACGCCAGCGCAAGATTAAGGTGCAGTTGCGCTTTGAAGTTGGGGTCGTCAAGCCACTAGCGCCAGAGCCTGAGCTGCAGTCCAAATACCCCACGGTATCACCCGACGCAAAGAACGTTATCATCGTCGGCTGTGGCCCAGCCGGGCTGTTTGCCGCTTTGCGCTGTTTGGAGCTTGGGCTAAAGCCAATGATCCTTGAACGCGGTAAAGACGCCTCCTCCCGTCGATTTGATCTAGGTCCCATCCTGAAAGAAGGTCGTGTGATCGAAGACTCCAACTATTGCTTCGGCGAAGGTGGTGCGGGCACTTTTTCTGACGGCAAGCTCTACACCCGCGCAACGAAGCGTGGTCCCGTCAGGACAATCTATGAAACGCTCGTCGCCCACGGTGCGCCCGAACGTATCCTGATCGATGCGCACCCCCACATCGGCTCGAACCTCCTACCAAAGGTCGTCATGGCAATGCGCGAATCGATCCGTAATGCGGGCGGCGAGGTGCATTTTAATACAAAGGTGGAATCCTTTATCATCCGTGAGCGAAAAATCGCTGGCGTGCGCACTACAGATGGTCGTGAATTTTTGAGTGGCCAAGTCATTCTCGCTACTGGTCATTCAGCGCGCGACATTTACGAGCAACTACACGCACAAAAGGTGCAACTAGAGCAAACACCGTTCGCAGTCGGCGTTCGGATCGAACATCCACAAGCACAGATCGACAGTCTTCAATACCACACGCCGCAAGATCAGAAGCGCTCCGCATTATTGCCCGCAGCTAGCTATCGACTAGCTACGAAGATCGACAACCGCGGCGTCCACTCTTTCTGTATGTGTCCAGGTGGCTTTATCGTGCCGGCTGCTACGGAGAACGATGAGGTGGTCGTTAACGGCATGAGCCTCGCCCGACGTGACTCCCCTTTTGCCAATAGCGGTATGGTCGTCACGGTAGAGCCGGAAGATACCGCTCCATTCTTCTCGGAACACGGCGTCCTGGCAGGTATGGCCTTTCAAAAAGTGCTCGAACGCTCTGCCAAGCAGCATGGAGGTGGC
>CALBPO010000388.1 GCA_937899295.1 uncultured Opitutia bacterium | reverse complement strand
CCTCCGCCGAGAGGGCGGTCATGCGTGCGCGCCGCTGTTGTATGTTGTCGCGCGGCAGCTTCCAGCACCTGGTCGGGACCAGGTCGGACGCCGCCCGTGCCGACACATCCCGCAACTCCTTCGCTGGCGTGGCGTAGTCGAGCTCGCAATGAGCGTCTGGATCGTGCTTGAGACGAGGCACTCCACACTCTTGCAGCCGATGCTTTCCATATATTGCTCGAAGTTATCATCGGCGAGGTCCTCGACAAATGGCTCGAAGCCGACTCCAGCAAAATTCTCGGTGATAAATACGAGCACGTCCCCTTTGTTTAAGGCAGGAAGCCACAGAGGTGTGCGATCTGACTCGTCACCTCATTGCTTTAAGTAGCTGAGTCAAAGAAACCGCAGAGCGATCAAGGGCATGTTTACGGCCCTGGCGATTTTAGTGACTAGGACTTTCGCCCGAACCGCATCCAATGAATCGCGAACACCATCAAAGCAGTGAACGCGAAATACCAAGGGAAGAACTGAAGTGATTCGACAAACACCGAATGCTGCGCCGCTTCGACCGCAGCTGAGTTTCCAGCCTTCGTTTTGATCCATACAATCAAACCAGAATACATGATCGAGACCGTTCCATAGCTAAAATTGGTGGAGAGCCCACGAAAGCTTAGCACCGTCGCCCGTTGCTCGGAAGGTGCGGCCTCGTTTAGATAACGGCTCACAAAAAATCCCATCAACTGGATTGACGCATAAAGTAAAACCGCAGGCAAAATACCCAAAACCGGAATCGCCAAACCTAAGCCCGTCAACCCAAGCATGACTGCGCCCACCGTGAGTAAAAAGTTTTTCACTGGTGTGCTCTTCTCCGCAAGTATCCGAGCAATACGCGGCACAAAAAGCCCCATCAGTGCCATACCCGAACCAATCAATCCATAACTCGCAATCGGCAGTTCAATAACACTCCAATACTCACTCGCCAGAGTGAGAAACTGCCGCACGACACTATCAATCGCCATCGCTGCTAAGATGATGGCAAAGGGCAAAGGCGTCGCCCAAGTCCAACGCATAGCTGCGCCCGTTAGTCGCCAGCTATTGGCCAAGGTTTCGCGAACGGTTCGGCCTTCCTCGGCGGGTGGCTCATTCATCCGTAGCGCCATACAAAAAACAACGATACCCGAAAAGAAAGTTAGTAAAATCGGCAATTTGATCAGCTGTGTTTGTTCGACCATGAAAGACATATCGAGGAATTGGAAGACCGCGTTCACCATCTGTGGATCATAAACCGCCGCACCAATCAACATGGTGAAAAAGAAAGCCAAGGATGTAACACGCTGGACCCTTTCCAGCACTTTACCCCATTCACCCTCAAGACCTGCAGCCTTGAGCGAATCATAAGCCAGCGCCTCATCCGCCCCACTTACTGCTGCTTCGGCCGCACCGCTAAGTAAGCGATTGAATGCAAAAAGCACAAAGAGCCAAGTCCCGCCACCAATCGGCGCGACCAGAAGCACTCCCATTTCAAGGAGCATGCAAACAGCGCCAAATATCAGCAGCTTGCGTCGACCAATCGTATCGGCTAGCGCGCCCGAGGGAATCTCCAACAAAACAATCGTCACCGCCCAAAGTGCATTGAGCATCCCAAACTGCCCAAGTGTGAGCCCGTAATCTAGGAACAACAATGCATATACCGGATAGTAAAACCGCGCAGAAAAGAACGCGCGGAAGAGCGTGAAGCTACGCACATTGCGCCTTGCTGTGGTTTTTATTTCTTCGGAGGACATATCAGTGTGATGAACTCAGAAAGCAGAAGAGAGGATTAAGCAACCCCCATCCCCGGTCGGCGCTTACCTTAGCGTAAACTTTTAGACCATTCCTCCGCCAATAAGGCCTCAGCGGAGAAGCTTAAGCTTACAATTGTAAAAGCACTTGCCCCATCGACGGCAATAACGGAGCATTGTGGGTAAATTCCAACTTTTAAAACTTCCGACCTTCAAACTCTCCACTCAACAATGAGCGAATTCAAGACTGTCCAAGAACTCAAGCAACTCGATCCTGCCATCGCGGCGCCCTTCCGTAGTATATTCATCCTGCGTCGTAAGACAATCAAGACAGCCAAGAATGGCAATCCCTACCTTAGTGTTGAACTCGGCGACGCGGGCGGTAGTTTTACCGCCAACGCCTTTGGCGATTCGGCCGTTTTCACTTCACTCGAAAATGTAGCCGAAGGCTCAATGATTCGCCTATCAGGTAAAACTGAGTATTACCAAGACCGCTTCTCCCCGCGCCTCCAAGCAGCCGAAGAAGTAGCGGCGGACGACGAGGAAGCGCAAAGCATGCTTGGCCAACTAGTAGAGGTTCCGCCCGAGTCTGAAGACGAACTCTGGGCGCACATTGAAGAAGCTATCGCCGCTATTGAGCACCTGCAGTTAAGAGAAACCGTGCAGCGTGTGATGGACGAAATGGGCGCACATTTTCGTATAAGTACGGCTGCGATTAGCATGCACCACGCTTACCGCCACGGTTTACTAGAGCACACCACACACATGGTGCGTGCAGCTCGCGCCCTGCTTCCACTCTATCCGCAAGTCGACGCCGACCTCGCCATCGCAGGTATCATTTTACACGACATTGGTAAACTCGAGGAATACATCGGTGAATTTGCGGCTAAAGTGAGCCGTATAGGCACGCTGCAAGGCCACGTTGTACTAGGTTTCCGCACTGCGCGTAAAGCAGCCATCCAGAGCAAGCTCAACTCAGATCTGACCGAACGCTTAGAGCACATCATTCTTAGCCACCAAGGCGAAAAGGAGTGGGGTGCCGCCGCCATGGCCGCAACTCCTGAGGCAGTATTCGTTTCCATGATCGACAACCTCGATGCCAAAATGGGCATGGTACAGCGCGTCTTGAGAAACTCCCCCGAAGGCGAAGAATTTTCCGAGTATCTGATGGGCTTGAAAACCAAGGTCTTACTCACACCACCAGACAAAAGTTAGGGAATGCCTGTGTGATGTTGACCAATCAAAAAATAGAAGCGGCATCCAAGGAGCCTTTGAAGTTATATTCGCCTGTTTTTCAAGGTTTAGTTTTTGTGTTGTTTGGTTGACTTTTTAATGAAGAATAAAAATATAAAGGCTGAAAAACAGGCCAATATA
>CALBPO010000387.1 GCA_937899295.1 uncultured Opitutia bacterium | reverse complement strand
TAATTATCTAAATTATAGGTCGCGATGCGCAATTCTTCTCCCAAGAGGATGGAAAGTACTTGAAGAGGAATAACGCAGAAAAATATAATACGAAGAAACCGTCGCATAGTATACAAGTTTAAAGCAGGCAGCTATTCCGAACACAATGATGCTTCACGCTCAAGAAGCGTAGGGTGTGAATAATGGAAACTGCTATAAACAGGATGCGGCGTTAAATTGCTTAAGTTCTCTTTATGGAGCTTTCGCAGAGCCTGTGAAAGAGGTGTATATGTACTCATTGCATCACGCGCAAAAGCATCGGCTTCATACTCATGTTTCCGGGATAAGTGACTCGTCAAAGGCGATAACCAAAAAGTGATGAGCCCACTGAGAAGCAAAAAGAGTAACAAGACCGGCACGATCTGCCCATCCGCCATCGCGTTGAAATGAAAGGCTTCCACGAACCAGCCTGCGTTGGCCAACCAACCGAGCACCGCAAACATGCCGAGAGATGAGAGCGCGCCCATCGCCATCATTTTTGGGATGTGGCCAAGCTTGTAGTGGCCGATCTCATGCGCGAGCACAGCCTCCAGTTCATCGGCTTCCATTTGCTCAATCAGTGTATCGAATAATACGATGCGACGGAAGCGACCAAAGCCAGAAAAGAAGGCGTTGGAGTGCCCCGAGCGCTTGCTACCATCCATAACAAGGATAGTCTGTGCTTGGAAACCAGTGCGATCAGCCAAGGCGAAAAGGCGCGTCTTCAACTCACCCTCCTCCATCGGCTCCAGCTTATTAAATAGCGGCATGATAAACATCGGATAAGCCACTACCATCACTAGCTGGAATATAAAGAACACCGCGAATCCCCATACCCACCAGAGTGAACCTGCCGCGCCGACCAAGTAGATAAGTAATACCAATAAAGGATAGCCGATAACGAAGCCGATAATCGTGCCTTTCACCTTATCAATGACCCATAACTTCTTCGTGCTTTTGTTAAATCCAAAATGTTCTTCAAGATTGAAAGTACCCCACCAGTCAAAAGGAATCGAAGGTAAGCTGAGCAGCAAACCGATCAGAAAGAGCACCAGGGATTGACCCCAGACACCAAAGCCGAACCAAGCAGTGAAGAGTTCGAATAACCATGGCAAAACGCCAAGTAAAAGCACCAATACAAGCACACCCGCATCGTAGAGATCGCTGACGATGCCAAAGCGCGTTTTAGCAACCGTGTATTCGACCGATTTCTGATAAGTCGGCAAATCAATGAAGTCGCGAAAGCTATCTGGCACCTCGCTAGCTCGAGCTTGCGCGTAACTGAGATTGAGTAGATCAAGCACGATACTCGTAGCGAGCTTCAAGACGAGTAGAAGGATAAAAACAAGCAGTAAGGTATTCATAGTTCCAACTAAAAGGTGACCTCAGTAGCATCTTTCCAGAGTTGGTCGAGGCGGTAAAAATCGCGCATCTCAGAGGTCTGTAAATGGATCATGAAATCGAAGGCATCGACGACTAGCCAACCACTACCGAGGCTACGATCTTGTCCTATCAACTGCACATCGGCCTCTTTGAGTGCCTGGTCGAGCCCAATCTTGAGCGCCTTGACATGAGGATCCGAGGTGCCCGTCGCAAGGATAATGTAGTCGGTGATCGAGGACTTGCCGCGCACATCAAGCACGCGGATTGCTTCGCCCTTCTTATCTTCGATTGCGGCAATGGCACAGCGGATCTCTCCGAGTGTACAGCTTTCCAATTTACTTGTTTCTTTGGTCATAGTAGTCGCTAAAAATGTCTATCGGGTATAGAGCTCTCGAGTAGAAATGAAAGCCTCAACTGCGGGTGGCAATAAGTCCGCCGCTGAGCACCCTTCAGCGATCAATGCGCGTATCTCTGTCGAACTGTGCTGCATTAAGGGAGCATCGATTGTGACGGAACGAAGCCCTTTGATCGCAGACTCAACAATCGAGTGACCCGGACGTCGAAGCACGATAAAGGTAACCAGGGAGGCGATCTCTTCAATACTGCGCCACTGCGGCAACAACTCAAACTGATCGGCACCAATGATCCAATGCAGGCGACATCCTTCGTGCGCTGTTTGGTAAGCCTTAACCGTATCGACTGTATAACTGGTGCCTCCGCGCTCTAACTCACAGGTGTCGACTTCGAAGTGTGGCTCTTCAGCGGTGGCAAGACGAAGCATTTCGACGCGATCTGCATCTGAGGCTACAGCAGCGTTTTTTTTGAGTGGCGATTGAGCAGTTGGAATAAAAATGACTGCATCTAGATCACAATTTTTCAATGCAGTCCAAGCGACCTCTAAGTGTGCCCCATGCACAGGATCAAAGCTACCGCCATAGAGGGCGATTGATTTTCGTTTCTTAGTACTGAGGGATGCTTTCATGTTGCAGCAAATAAACGACTCCTCTTTAGGGTTGAGAGCAAGACTTCTATTTACCATCCTAAATTCATGCAATCCGCCGAAGACGCTTCGCATCACCTACCCCTAGGAGAGACTCTGCAAGAGCTCTTAAAGGCTGAAGACGATCGTGGCCTCTCGATCAGCGAAATCACCCGTGCGGTCGGCGAAAAGGGCTTTGGCTTGCTGCTTATTGTGCTCTCGCTACCAAGTGCCCTTCCTGTGCCAGCACCAGGTTACAGCACACCTTTTGGCCTAGTGATAGCTTTAATTGCTTTGCAAATGATAAGTGGGCGAAGGGCCGTTTGGCTGCCACAAAAGATCGGAACCATTCGGATCAATCCAAAGCTGGCTGACAAAATGATTGGTTCTGCTTCAAGATTTCTAAGCAAAATAGAACGTTACATCCGTCCCCGCCAAAAGTGGATTCGCGGGCGGACAGGACAAGCAAGCTTAGCCCTTGTAGTGTTGATTATGGCCTGCCTAATGATGCTACCGATCCCTTTGACCAACACCTTCCCTGCAATGGTAATTTTTATGATTGGCGTCGGTTTATCCGAAGAAGATGGCTTGCTGGCCATCGGCGCTTTCACGCTTGGATGCTGCGCGGTGCTGCTCTACATAGGCATCGTCTACATCGTTTTGATACAGGGGGTCGAAGCAATCGAGCCGATTAAAGATTGGATCAAGTCGCTGGTAGGCATAAGCGAATAGCTTGAGGTCCCCATTTATGCAGCAGAAACAAGTGCACTACAAAAAAGCCGATTAATGGCTATAACGATCAAGCTACGCCAGCTTACCCAGTGCCTCCTGGCGGAAGGCTTCTAGCTTTTGAACGATTTCTGCCGAATCGCTTAGCTGCATGACTTCAGCGACAAGTCTTTCCGCATCTGCATTGCTAATATGGCGGATGAAATATTTGACTTCAGGCAAAAGGCTTGAAGTCAGACTTAAAGAATCTGCGCCCATACCGAGAAGGAGCCCCGCAAAGATTGGATCGCCCGCGATCTCTCCGCAAATACTCACCGGTGTATTGGCTGCTTTGCCGCCATCGATAATCGCTTTAAGAGTGCGAAGCACAGCTGGATGAGCAGGATCGTAAAGGTGCGCGACTCGGTCATTAAGACGATCCACGGCGATAAGGTATTGAATTAAGTCATTTGTACCGATACTCAAAAAGTCCGTCTCTGCAGCGAGTAGGT
>CALBPO010000386.1 GCA_937899295.1 uncultured Opitutia bacterium | reverse complement strand
GTAGTTCATCTAAAATAGCAGGTAAAATAGCTTTTTTACCAGCAGGAAATTGACTAAGGGCAAATTCGCGAGGGCGGATGTTCTGGTTGTGGATGGTAGGGGCTAAGCTAATGCCATCGAGGGTATCAGGTATTTGAATACCAGCTAAGTCGCAGAGGGTGGGGAAGAGATCAGTCAACTCGGCGGGCATTTCGGTTTTTTGAGTTTTAGCGCCTGGATGCGCAATAATGAGTGGCACGCGAGTGGCCTGTTCGTAGTTGGTATGCTTGCACCAAAGGCCGTGGTCGCCGAGGTGCCAACCGTGGTCGCCCCAGAGAACGATGATGGTGTTTTCGGTTAGGCCATCTTCTTCAAGTTGATCAAGGATCTTACCGATTTGAGCATCAACATAGGCGACACAAGCATAGTAACCATGGATGAGGGTGCGTTGTGTGCTTGGATCGAGGGGTCCGCTAGCAGGTATGCCGTTATAGGATCTAAGCTCTGAGGAATTATGGCTGGCGTAAGAGGGCGCACCGATTGGTGCTTCTTGGTAGGACGCTAATTGTATACTTTTTGGATCGAATCGATCCCAGTATTGCTTAGGGGCAACAAAGGGAAGGTGCGGTTTTTTAAAACCGACTGCTAGGAAGAAGGGTTTCTTCTTCTTGGCTAGTTTGGAGAGACTTTTGACGGCGTGAGCAGCGATGGCACCGTCGTCGTAAGCATCATCCGGCACATCTAGTGCTTCAACTGCAGGCCATGCGTTATTTGCAAAGAGCTTTTTATTAATGGCATTCCAGTTGGCGTTTTTTTCTTGTGCGGCAAGAGTCTTGCTTTTCGAATTGTGGTAATGGCCGATGGGCTTGCCAGTTTTTTCATTATACTTGAGGTGCCATGTTTGCGTATAAGCTTCGCTCCAAGAGCGTGAATCGGCTCCTTTGTCGACGCTACGAGGATCGAAGATTTTACCGACTCCAGCGGTGTGATAACCGTTATTTTTAAAGTGTTGCGTTAGGGTGACAATCTCCGGGTGGATCGCGCGTATTTTTGTTTTGAGATCCCAGATCTGGGTGAAGTCAGGATATTTGCCAGTCATGACACTGGCACGCGAGGGGCCGCAGACGGCCTGCTGGCAATGGGCATTCAAGAAAGTGGTGCCTCGCGCCGCAATACGATCCATGGCAGGCGTAGGGACAGCCTTAGTATAAGCCCCAATGCTTGGTTTCAGATCATCGATCGCTATGAAGAGGATGTTAGGCTTTTCCCCAGCCAATAAAGAAGCTACCAAGATAAGGCTCGTGAAGTGAAAACTTATTGTGGGGATTCTTTTCATTAGAGTCCCGTCCGGAAGATGAAGCCAAGGTCGTCCAAGTAAATGTCACCCGTGATCGGCGCTTGGGATTGTATTTGGAAACGGAGTCCGTAGAGCTTCTCCATTGCATCGAGTTCTTCGGGCTTGCTTACTTTAACAGCGAAGGCTTCCCATTCACCGATAATATTTGATAATTTTATAGATCCGATTGGCATCCAGTGGTTGGCGTCACTTTGTAGGATAATATTAATTCGCGCTTCGGAGTCGGCGCATTTTAGATTGTGAGCGGCTCGGAGTTGGCCTGTGACTCCGTTGGCATTTGCGAAGGAGAGTTTCTCACGTGGTAATGGTTCAAAGTGGAACAGCAGGTCGGCATCACGTTTTGGGGTTTCTCCATTTAGTCGAGCGGCTGCGACATACTGGTTCGGTTTGACAGAAGATTCAGAGCCAAGCTCAAAGGTGCTTTTTGCCTGCCATTCGTAAATCGGGTGGTCGAAGGTCCAGTTCGTGTATGCGCGTTCTTCAAGTGCCACAAGTTCGACGCTATGACTGGCGCTGTGTTTACCTGAGCGCGCGTGGATTGTAATCTCTCCTGCGCCTTTTGGAGTCACGGTGAAGGCTGCCACGGCATTATCCAGTTCAAGCGTAGTTTGACTCAGTGAGGCAG
>CALBPO010000385.1 GCA_937899295.1 uncultured Opitutia bacterium | reverse complement strand
GGTGGCGCCAATATCGCCTATATTATGAAAATGCGCCTACAATGGCTACGAGATATAGGTAATTGCGCAGCTCCCTTCAATTCATTCCAACACCTGCAAGGCCTCGAAACACTGCACCTACGAATGGAGCGTCATTGCGAAAACGCACACAAGGTCGCCGATTTTCTCGAAGCGCACGATTCCGTGACCTGGGTCAACTACCCTGGCCTTAAAAGCAACGCACACCACGCCTCCGCAAAGCAATATTTTGACACAGATAAATACGGAGCACTGGTAGGTTTCGGGGTCAAGGGCGGTCTCGCAGGAGGCAGTAAGTTCATCGACAAGCTCCAGCTCTTCAGTCACCTCGCCAATATCGGCGATGCCAAATCCTTGGCGATTCATCCAGCCACGACTACCCACTCTCAGCTGGATGAAACAGAGCAGTTA
Organism: uncultured Opitutia bacterium; assembly: GCA_937899295.1. GTDB lineage: Bacteria > Verrucomicrobiota > Verrucomicrobiia > Opitutales > Coraliomargaritaceae > Thalassobacterium. The sequence continues at coordinate 1,318 of CALBPO010000385.1, read as the reverse complement.
GCTGCTGGCGTAACGCCTGACTTTGTCCGACTCTCCGTCGGGATTGAGGACATCGAAGACCTCTTAGCTGACCTCGATCAAGCGTTGAAAGCCTAGCCAAAACCAACGGATGTAGTATCTGAGCTAATTCAAGCTAGCAAGCTATAGTGCCCAAACTCCACCACCTCACCTCAGCCGATACATTGAGCCTGCAAGTGGCGCAATTTCTATCGGCTACGGTGGAGGCGGGCACCCTTTTGATCACGCCAACCTCGGGTGCCGCGCGTCGCGTCATTGATTGTCTCAATAGTCCTAACTCACAGTCACTTGTTACTGGTCAGCCGATGCAAGCGCTACTGCCTGAGCGCGAAGATATCGCTACGCCCATCGAGCGCTGCCTTGCATGGGCAAAGGCTTTAGGGAATCTACCAGAATCAAAATTAAGTACACTCTTCTGGAAAGAGAACCCGCAAACCACCACAGAGCTACTCAAAGCTGGACGCAATTTTAATGGTCTCTGTGATCGACTGGCTGAGGCCGGCCTTTCACCTTTAACTTTTCAGTTGCCCGAGCAAGCAGGCGGCAGTTCAGATCAAGGTCGGTGGTCAGCCATTACTGCACTTTATCTAAACTACATCAGATGTCTAGCTAGTTGGAGATTGCGCGACCCCAATGAACTGCGACTTGATCAAATCCAAGAACCGACGACTCCTCCTTCTCGTATCGTTATCGCGGGTGTGCCCGACCTGCCCTGCGCCTTTCAGTTGTATGCCGAACAAATCGAAAAGCACGGTATAACTGTCGACGTGCTAATCTGGAACCCGCGCGATGTATCCAAAAGCAGTTTCGATGATTGGGGTCGCCCTATTGCCGCACTCTGGAATACACGACAGATTGACCTTAGCGAAGAGCAAATCCACGTAAGCGCATCCGCCCAGGATGAAGCCCGCAATGCCGTTCAGATATACGTTCAAAACAATACTAATCTCGTTGCGGTAGACCCAAAACTCCATTCAATTCTAGCCAGCGAAATATCGACTCGAGGTCATAGGCCCTACCTGCCCGAAGGCGAACGCCTGATCGACTGCGAAGCCGCCAAACTGGCACTCGGCTGGGAAGACTTTCGCCAAGGAAAAGATTTACGCTGTTTGCGCCGTTTACTTGAGCTACCCTCATTCTGCAGCGCAGTCGACACCGATCATCCCCTATCACAAAGCGACGCGCTGGTCGCAAGAAATCGAGGCGCGTGGGAGATGTCACAGAATTACGTGCTCCACATGTCTGTGGCGATCACGATGTTGACAGTCCGACAGTCCAAAGCCAGGGAGCAGCGACGACA
>CALBPO010000384.1 GCA_937899295.1 uncultured Opitutia bacterium | reverse complement strand
ACCAAAGCGCCTTTTTACTACGCCACACTCACCCAGCACTTCGACGTGGCGGCTTTAAAGTATTAGAAACCCGCGACGAAAGCCAATTTTTCGCCTTCGAGCGCAGGCTCGGCGACGAACGACTAGTCATCATACTCAATCGAGGCCAAGATGAAGCCACTTTAAATATCAATTATTTAAAGGGCTTGAAAGTCATCCATAGCACCGATCCTATAGTCAACACAAGACGACTGCCGCCTCTTAGTGCAGCGGTGTTCGGGAAATAGTATCCGCACGGCGGCGTTATAAAACTATCTAAAGACAGGACTCCAACTTTTTGACTGGCGCAAATTGTAGCACTGCTTTTGTCTGACCGCTTATGTCCCACGACAATCCAGAAACTCCAACTGATTTCATTCGCCAAATGGTGGCGGCCGATGTGGCGGCTGGTAAGCATGACGGGCGTGTGCAGACGCGTTTCCCGCCTGAACCCAATGGCTACCTCCAAATTGGCCACGCGAAGGCGATCTGTTTGAACTTCGATATCGCGAAGGACTTTGGCGGCCTCTGTAACCTTCGTTTCGACGATACAAATCCGGAGAAAGAGAGTGACGAATTCGTCCAAGCGATCTTAGAGGACATCAAATGGCTGGGTTACGAATGGGCGAAGGTCTGCTTTGCCAGTGACTATTTCGGCCAGCTTTTTGACTGGGCTTGTAAGCTCATCATGTCGGGCGATGCCTATGTAGACGAACTGAGCTTTGACGAAATGCGCGCATACAGGGGCTCTGTCAATGAGCCGGGCAAAAACAGTCCCCACCGCGACCGCCCAGCTACCGAAAGTCTTGATCTATTTAAACGGATGCGCTCGGGCGAATTTGAAGACGGTGCCAAGGTGCTCCGCGCCAAGATCGATATGGCACATCCAAACATGAACATGCGCGACCCAGTCATGTACCGCATCAAGCGAATGCACCACCACCGGGTGGGCGACGCATGGCCGATTTACCCGAGTTACGATTTCACCCATGGCCAAAGCGACTCACTCGAAGGCGTCACTCACTCGCTCTGCTCGCTGGAATTTGAAGACCACCGACCGCTCTACGATTGGTTTATCGGAAAGCTTGGTATCTTCCCCTCAAAGCAAACAGAATTCGCCCGCCTCAACCTAACCTACACAGTGGTGAGTAAGCGTAAGCTACGGACTCTGGTCGAAGAAGGCCGGGTCGAGAGCTGGGATGATCCTCGTATGCCAACTCTATCGGGGATGCGTCGCCGCGGCTACCCTGCTGCCGCGATTCGTAGCTTCTGCCAAACCGTTGGCATCACCAAGACACCATCGACAAGCGACGTCGCGCTGCTTGAACACGCCGTACGCCAAGAGCTTAATCTCTCTAGTAGTCGGCGAATGGCTGTCATGAATCCGCTCGAAGTCGAGCTGACCAACTGGCCAGTAGGCAAAGTCCTCGAAGTCGAAGCGATCAACAACCCGGAAGATGAAACTGCGGGCACGCGTAAGATCCCCTTTGGGAAGCGAATTTTCATTGAGCAAGAAGACTTTCGCGAAGAGGCCAACAAGAAGTTCAAGCGGCTAAAGAAAGGGCACGAAGTACGACTTCGCGGCGCCTATGTAATTAAATGCGAAGACTGTGAAAAGGATGCTGACGGCACTGTTACCAAATTGCTTTGCAGTGTCGACCTCGACACGCTCGGGAAAAATCCCGAAGACCGTAAGGTGAAAGGCGTCATCCATTGGGTCAGCACGGCTCACGCCGTCAAAGCGAAAGTTCGACTCTTCGACCGCCTATTTTCACTCGAAAAGCCAGAGTCTGATAAAGAACGGACATTTACCGAGTTTTTAAACCCAGACTCCTTGACCGAAGCCGCTGTACTCTGTGAACCGAGCCTAAGCGAATTACCCGTGGGCGAGACCTGCCAATTCGAGCGTATCGGCTACTTTTGCCTCGACTCAAAAATGAGTCAACCCGACACCCTAGTCTTTAACCGCACAGTGGCGCTCCGTGACTCTTGGGCAAAAAACAATTAAACTCTATGCACGCACCCACACTTGAACTGTTTCAGCAGTACTTCCCTCGTCAGCCCGTACACTATGCATTCGCACCTGGACGGATCGAGTTTATCGGCAACCACACTGACTACAATGGAGGCCTCGTGATGGGTGCCGCAGTGACGGAAGGAATCACAGTGGGCGTAAGTCTACGCGAAGATGCAATGATTCACATCGTGAGCGACGCAGGCGATCTGGTTGAGATCCCCCTTGGTAATTACAAAGCTGTGAAGGGCGCAGCCTCTTGGACGAACTATCCGATTGGCGTGACAAAGGTAATGGCAGATCTCGGCATGGCAACGCCAACTGGCTACAACATGGCTGTGACGAGCACACTCCCCTCGGGCGCAGGTATGAGTAGCAGTGCCGCCTTTGAATTAGCTACAGCCAAAGCGCTTGCCGCCCTTTACGGCTTCGAGACAGATACTGCTGGCTTTGCACGCATTGGGCGTAAGGCAGAAAACGAATTCGTCGGCATGCCCTGCGGCATTCTTGACCAAGGTGTCTCAGCCTTCGGTAAAGCCGATCATCTAGTCAAAATTGATTGCGCGACCGAGACCTTCGTGACTGAACCGATGCCTCGCGGCGCGCACTTTTGGATTTTTAATTCTAACAAAAAACACGCCCTCGTTGACTCCGCCTACGCAGATCGTTTCAGAGAGTGTCATGATGCGCTGGCACAACTACAAGCTGACTATCCTGAAGCAAAGACCCTCTCAGAGATTAGCGAAGGACAGTTAGCTGCCTCAAAGCACAATATCGACGAGCTAATCTTCCTACGCGCCGCTCACATCGTCGGTGAAAATGCCCGCGTGCGTAAGGTCGAAATGGCTTTAGCTAATAACGACCTTAAAGCCGTTGGTGCATGCCTAAACCAGTCACACGAAAGTTCCCGCGTTAATTTTGAAAACAGTATCGAAGAGCTCGATACACTAGTCGAACTGCTCAAGCTCCAGCCTAGCGTTTATGGTGCCCGCCTAACTGGTGGTGGCTTTGGCGGTGCTGTCATGGCGCTGACGGATACTAATTTCGGACAGGCCCAAGCCGATGTCATCGCCACAACCTTCGAAGCTAGGCACGGCCTACAGCCATCTATCTTTCACACCCAAGCAGGTGATGGAGCGAAGCTGCTAAAATAGCTTACCCTCTAGTTCTTCGTCAAAAAGTTCAGTTCGTCTTCACTGCGTGGGAACGGCGCATACCAAGCCGCTAAGAACGAAGGGATTGTGGCAAACATGACGATGATAAAGAAAGTCAGATATCCGAGATAATCAGCCAAAAATCCACTCACTGCAGTCGTCGGCCAGAGCACAAGGTTCATGATTGCCGTGCAGAAAGCATAATGCGTCATATGATACTTCCCAGGACTGATCTGCTGCATCATATAGAGCATGTTCGCGATAAATCCAAAACTATAGAAAAACTTCTCGATCGTGACCAATGACCCCACGGTCCAGAGTGTCACGGGCTCCCCACCCTGAGCCGCAAATGCGAGATAAACATAAGTCAAATTCGGTAGGTTGAGGCAAATCGCCATGGTAAAGAGAGTCTTCTTCAGCCCGTATTTAGAGATAAACATTCCTCCCAGGATACCACCCGCCAGACTCACCACTGTACTCACTGTGCCATCGATAATACTCTTCTGAGCAAGAGACAGTCCAATGCCACCCAACTCTGAGTCAGCTTGTAGAAATAAATGACCCACCCCTAACAACAAGCCCTCTCCACTTCGAAACAGAAAAACAAACGCTAACATGCCCCAGATTTGTGGCTTTCGAAAGAAATCAATCCACGCATCAATGAAAGTGGCTCGCGCTTCTTTTATACTTTCAGGGCGATCCGCCACTGAGCCCTTGGGTAAGAAAAATATATGGTAGCCAGCCAAAGCCGACATCACGGCTGCCGCCACGCACCAAGCGATCGTCCAGGAAGATGTTTCTCCCTCCCCGAAGTAACTCGCGACATAGACGATGAAGGCCATCGAAAAAATACGCCCAACATTCCAGAATACCCCTTGTATACCTACATACTTGGCCTGCTCTTTCTTGTTTAAGCTCGTGATGTAGATACCATCCATACAGATATCCTGCGTCGCCGAAGCGAATGCCATCATCCACAACACAGCTATCGAAATCAGGAAGTAGCTCGACATCGGCAGACAAAAACCAACTAAGGCCAACAAACTCACCATCCCAAATTCCATCACCAAGACAATCCACTTCTTTGTCTTAAACATATCGAGAAAAGCGGCCCAAAGGGGCTTCAGCGACCACATCAGGGTAATGTTTCCCACCCAGAAAGTGATCTCAGTGTCTGAATGCCCAAGGTCTTTAAACATCGTCGCCGCGACCCAGGTGATCATGACATAAGGAATACCCTCGGCGAAATATCCTGAAGGCACCCATGACCAAGGATTTCGGGTGGTGCTTGTGCTTTGACTCATAGGGTAAATGATAAGATTTTTAAAGATAGCCCGATCAAGCCTTGGAGCGAGCAAAGATATTAATAAAGATAAAACTGGTCGAGGGACCGTCACTACATAGTTTCTGATCAATGAAAGGACTTCTTCTCACTGGTTTATTGGCCATCACCACTCTGTGTCTGCATGCCGTGGAAATCTCCAATCGCGAGGGTATCATTATCGAGGTGGAGATTCTCGTAATTGATGATACCCGTATCCAAATTCAAATGGCAAATGGGCAGTCAACTTGGCTAGATCGTGCAAGGCTATCCGAGGAGAGCCAAAAAATGATCAAAGATAAAGAAACGAGGGAGCAAAACGCACATGAAGCTCTCAATGAACTACTTGGCATCAATTTGTTCACTGATTCGAACCTGTGGAACGACCCCAGCGCAGCAGTAGCCGAACGCTTGAGCTGGCCGCATGAATCAAAAACAGACTCGCAAAGCAGTTTTCGTTATTATCCGCACGCGAACTACCGTTTACTGCAAGCTAGACCCTACTCAGCCGTACTCTACGCTGAAGACGGTAAGGTGCAGCACGTCAGTATCGTTTTTGCTAACAAGGGGGACTTCAAATTCAGTAACTCGCCAGGCGCGGGCGAAATCGGTGATATGGAGCGAGCGATTGAACGGGACTTTGAACAAATCCGTAATCTCCTTAGCGAGCAACTCGGCGAGCCAGATCGCCAACAGTTCGGTGCAGGCCGAGGGATTAAACAACTCATTGATCGCTGGGACTGGAAATCACATGCCTTTCTCCTCGCCTCTAAGGACGGAGAGTATACCAGCCTGAAGATCATGCACTCCTCTGCTGCTGATAATAAAGGTCGCGGTAAAAAAATATCCGACGCCGAGTTGCGTAGATTGACTACGGAGAACATCATAACCAAAGCTAACGGTGATGTGCTGATCGGTAACATACCGATGGTCGATCAGGGACCTAAGGGATACTGCGTCCCAGCTACCTTTGAGCGCTACCTACGCTACATGCAAATCCCCGCCGACATGTATATCCTTGCAATGGCGGGACAGACGCAGGTCGGCGGTGGCACTTCGCTAGCGAGTATTATCGATGCAGTCGATGGCTACGTAGGCTCGCAAAACCGCTCAATGAAAGAAGTCAGCGGCGAGATTAAATTACGCACGATAAAAAAATACATCGATGAGGGTCTTCCGATTATTTGGACGATGTTCTCCTCGCATGATTACAACAGCTTTGTTAATAAGCGCACAATTGAACGGCGGAGTGTCTACGATTGGGAGGCATGGAAAGACCGAAGTAAGACCGAGGCACGCAGTGTCAATTTGCGCAAAGACTTTATGTCAGCACACGCGTGCATGATTATCGGCTATAACAAAGCAACTAATGAAATCGCGGTGAGTGACTCGTGGGGTCTAAGCTACGCGGAGCGATGGGTGCCCGTCGAGCAGATGGAACAAGTATCGGAAGGTTCGATCTACTTGATCGATTTCTGAGTATGGCTTCCTTACTCTGTCTAAAAATACTACTATCAAAACCAGCAATCCAAGCAATAAGATTTAGCAAGCTCACACGCCCCGTTTAATGAACTTCCTGCTTAGGCTTGCGCGCTCTTGGCACGTCGCGCGCATCAAAGTGGAGGATATATTTTTGTTCGAAGTATGGATCGCTGAAAGTCTCACCCAAAGAAATCGTCTTTCGCGGGCGAATCCCGAGTTCGGCTAATTCGTCGTCGAGTTCACCGCCTTTCCAATAGAGCACTCCGTTGGGAATTGAGTTACGCTCGCCCCGGCGAACGTTATCTTTGATCCAGCTAAAATATTCAGGTAAATTTTTGACTGCACGCCCGGTAATAAAGTCGAACTTTTTTTTGACCTCTTCGGCGCGGCATTGACGAGCTTCTACATTCTTAAGTTCAAGCTTGTCCACGAGATCTTGAACGACGGTAATCTTCTTACCGATTGAATCGATCAGAGTGAAATGGGCCTGCGGGTAGCAGATTGCCATAATGATACCAGGAAAACCACCACCAGTACCCACATCCATGATACGCGTACCGCTCATCAGTTTAAGGTGATTAGTAATCGATAGGCAGTGCGACAGATGCCGCGCCTCGAGATACTCAATGTCTTTACGTGAGATGAGATTAATCTTTGTATTCCACTCTCTAAGAAGCGCAGCCCAGGCTTCGAGCAATGGCCATGCAGCTTCTTCAATCTGGGGAAATTGTTTACGTATCGAATCCATTGGTCTTTCAGGAGATTTAAATTTATTCAGGTAAATTACCTATGTATTAGTATCTAAACTTCTTCAAAATTCAACCTTTTGGACGCTTGAGAGAGTAGCAAGCCATAGGAGATAATTGCACATGAAATTCTAGAATGACACCATCCCGAAATCGGAATGGGTAGATCAAAGAATAAAGTGAGAAAGTGAATACGGGTAAAATCTCCTCACATACCCATTGAAAATTCAAAGCCATGACATTGTAATAAAAGAAAAATCTATGAAGACCTCGCGCCGCATCATACACATTGACATGGACTGCTTTTATGCAGCAGTCGAGATGCGCGAGCGCCCCGAGTTAGCGAATCGCCCATTGGCGGTGGGCGGCGCTTCGGGTCGGGGCGTGTTAACGACGTGCAATTATGCCGCTCGCGAATTTGGGGTGCGTTCAGCGATGCCCGTTTTTAAAGCGCGTGAGCTCTGCCCTCAACTAGTTATCGTACCAGTACGCTTCGAACTATATAGAGCTGCCTCTAAGGCTGTGCGGTTAGTTTTTGCCCGTTATACAGATATGGTCGAACCGCTCTCACTCGACGAAGCCTACCTTGATGTGAGCCATTTGAAGCGCTCCGGTTCAGAGATCGCACAGGAAATACGCGCTGCGATTCTATCCGAGACAGAATTGACTGCCTCGGCGGGGATCGGACCCAATAAGCTGATCGCCAAGATCGCGAGCGATTGGAACAAACCAAACGGCCAATGCGTCGTGGCACCATCAAAGGTCGACCTCTTTATGAGTGAACTCTCCGTGAGGCGTATTTGGGGAGTCGGTCCCAAAAGCTCAGTCCGTCTAGCCAAGCACGGTATCAAAACCTGCGCACAGCTCCAAACTAGAGATAAAGCTTGGCTTGCTAAGGAATTTGGTAGCTTCGGGCTGGAACTCTACGATCTTTGTCGCGGTATCGACGAGCGGCCAGTGGAAGCGAATCGTATCCGCAAAAGCCTTAGTAATGAGCAAACATTTACAAAAAACCTAGAAACGCTGGAAGACTGCCGCGAAGCCTTAAACAGACAGCACCGCGAGCTAGTTGAAGACTTACGCAAAAATGCGCCCGATCGAAAGATAGCCAAACTGTTGGTCAAATTAAAGTTCAGCGACTTCCGCCGCACCACCGCGGAGATGTCAGGCCCGCTAGCAGAGTTGACGAGTTTTCACAAACTGCTCGAAGATGCCTGGGGGCGCAGCGGCGAGCCCATACGATTACTGGGTATTGGCGTGCGTTTCAAAGAGAGCGAGGGAGGGAGCGAGCAGTTGGAACTTGGGCTTTAATATGTGATACCCGCTTACTAAAAGAATAGTCAGCACAAAAAAAGCGACTAACGAGTCGCTTTAAAATAAATAAAAAAATGGCGCAGTCCCTACCCCTAAGGACTGCGCCAACCATTGTCTACTTAATGCCTCTAAAGATAAACCTAAAGAGGACTTTTTCTGTTACCCCAAACTCCCTTTCGGGAGAAAGTTAATAAGCTTATTTGTGAAATAAGTATAATTATATGCAAGATGTTAATAAGCCTACGTGCGATATACTAATTTTGCTTATAGTTAGTATTAAAATTACTTATTAGTTGGATCAAAAGCAAAGTGACGCGGAGAATACCCCTAAACCCCGCGCCACACTGTTTTATGCTTTGTATTTTTTACCCCAACTCCCATACATGAGAGAAAATGAAAAATGTTTGAAAGAACTGTATCCTGTATAACAAAAATTGTGCCAATTATCTCAAAATCTCCTAATTTTCTCTTTTTTTTAAGCCACTAGTGAAATTTTCTAAAAACATCGAAGATGTCATCGCCGACTTCCGTGGCCTGCCACACACGGTGAGCACATCTTCTCGGCACGAGCCCGCGCTTCTTGATAGCGTGCTGGTAGTGCTTCAAGAACAATACAAATTAGAGAAACCCAGCCCAGAGCGTAGCTTGGTCGAAAATTGGGAAAAAATCTTCGGGCCCAGACTCTGTGAACGTTGCCACCCTGTAAGGATTAAAGACGAGCACACTCTAATCGTTTCAGTAACAAATCAAACCCTTCGCTCTGAGTTACAGTTCATGAAACGCTCGGTGTTAAAAAAAATACAGTCATTGGAGCATTGCAGTAAAATCAAGGAATTAGTGATCCGCAGCTAAGTGTAATATTACCTCCCCAACTTCTATCTACCCACATGGACAAGAACGGTCGCGCAAAGCGCAGCTTCCATTTTCAATCTGCACTGGATTGACAGGCGTATAGATTCCTAAAGAATCATAACATCTTATATGAAAAGCTACCACGATCTACTTCGCACCGTTATGGAAACTGGCACCTACCGTGACGACCGTACGGGGACAGGCACTTATTCTCTTTTCGGGGCACAAGCACGATTCTCACTAGAGCCAAACTTTCCCCTGCTTACCACGAAAAAGCTCCATCTACGCTCAATCATACACGAGCTACTTTGGTTCATTCAGGGTAATACCAATATCGGCTACTTAAAGGAAAACAAAGTCCGCATCTGGGATGAATGGGCGGACGAAGACGGCAACCTCGGCCGCGTTTACGGAGCGCAGTGGCGGGACTGGGTTGCACCCGACGGCGCGCGTGTCGATCAGCTAGCCGAAGTCATCGAATCGCTCAAAAAAAATCCCGACAGTCGCCGCCACATGGTTTGCGCCTGGAACCCTGGCGAGGTAAAAGACATGGCACTCCCACCTTGCCATGCCCTCTTTCAGTTCTATGTGGCTAAGGGCGAACTGAGCTGTCAACTTTACCAACGCAGTGCCGACATCTTTCTAGGCGTGCCTTTCAACATAGCGTCTTACGCACTGCTCACCATGATGATCGCACAAGTCTGTGGATTAAAAGCCAAAGAGTTTGTCCACACCTTCGGCGACTTACACCTCTACTCTAACCATGTCGAGCAAGCCAAAGAGCAACTCGCGCGCGCACCACGCGCTCTGCCACAAATGAAAATAAGCCCTAGCGTGAAGGACATCAACGACTTCAAGTTCGAGGATTTTGAACTGCTTAACTACGACCCTTATCCTGCAATCAAAGCGCCGATTGCAGTTTAAAAAATGATAGACTCTTCAAAAAAATTTAAAGCCATCGCGGCAATGTCGGAGAATCGTGTGATCGGTAACAGGGGCGACATCCCTTGGCACCTACCTGAGGATTTTAAATGGTTTAAAAAAACTACGATGGGCGACATCCTTGTCATGGGTCGAAAGACTTACGAGTCCATCGGTCGCCCACTACCAGGGCGTGACACATACGTGCTGAGTCGAACACCTCGCGAGATCGCAGGCGTGCATAGTTTTACCGATTTAGAAGCACTCGATCATCTTAAAACGAATCAAACTATCTGGATTGCTGGCGGCGGTGAAATTTACAAACAAATGCTAGGCAAATGTAGCGAACTTTACCTTACCCGTGTGCACCGAAGCGTAGAAGGCGACGCGTTCTTCCCTGAATTTGAAAGCGACTTCCAATTAGACTCAGTCATGGAAAGAAACGATGATTTTTCCATTGAGCGTTGGTTAAAAAAGTAGAGCGCCTTGCTAGCTTGCTCGCGCCAAAAAAACTACGGATATAGACCCGCTGGCTACGATCAACCTAACAACTCTTCTGCATGCGCTCTGGCAGAGGCCGACTTTCGATCGCCAAGCATGCGGGCCAGCTCCTCAAGGCGATCGTTGCGACTGTCACCGAGTGATGCAATGTTCACGGCGGTGGAATCTTTATCCTGGGATTTAGTAACGACGTAGTGGTTGTGAGCGAGCGAAGCCACTTGGGGAAGGTGGGTCACACAGAGGACTTGGTGTTTTTTTGCCAAGCGCGCTAGCTCGGCACCGACAGCGCGACCGACTTCGCCCCCCACGTTGGCATCAACTTCATCGAAGACCAGGAGTGGTGTGGCATCCGCCTCAGCAAGCACAGTTTTGAGCGCTAGCATTACGCGGGCGGTCTCGCCGCTAGAGGCGATTTGATTAAGCGGTTGGAGGTTCTGTCCGGCGTTGGGGGCGAAGAGGAATTGGCAATGGCTATCACCGTACTCGTGGAGCTTGGCGTCGGCAATGAGTTCGATCTCTAAGCGCGCCTTTTTAAAGCCGAGTGCTTGCAAGAGATCAGCGGCTTTTTGCGCAAGTACTTTGGCGGATTTTCTACGGGAAGCGGTCAGTTTCTGGGCTTGTTTTTTAAGCTCCGCTTCAAGGTCGACGCTCGCTTTGCGTTTCTTAGCAAGCACGCCTTCAAGGTCACCCTGAATCTCGATTTTCTGGGCAAGTTCTTCGCGCTTGCTCAATACAGCTTCAACGCTACCGCCATATTTGCGACGTAGCTCTTGCCAGAGATTCATACGTTCTGTGGCGGCCTCGATAGCTTCGGGGTCGAAGTCATAATCAGTCACCAGGTGCCCGAGCTCTTCGCCGAGATCTTGCAACTCAATCTGTAAGCTTCGAGCGCGCTCGAGGAGTGACTGCGAACCTTCATCAAGCTCGACCATTTCTTCAAGGCGAAGAAGAACACCACCTAGTACATCATTGGCGCTATGTTCGCCGATCGTTCCCTCGGAACAGGCGGAAGCAAGACTGACTCACTCACGCGAGC
>CALBPO010000383.1 GCA_937899295.1 uncultured Opitutia bacterium | reverse complement strand
TCCAGGCCGCCTCCCTTTATTATGGCAACCCTAGCCCCTTTAGTCTCAGTGTCAGCTCTGATGAAGTGCGCTATGTAAATGAAGAAGATGGCGAATACGTGTCCATCGATGGCGCTACCTTTCGCATTGGTCGCATACCCTTCTTTTACCTTCCAGGCTACCGCCATTATCTCAGCGATGCAGCCTATCTTCTCAATATCAATGCAGGCTCCGATGGTGACCTCGGCTATTACTTGCAGACGACCACGCTTTTTCCCGTCACCTCATGGTTACGTGCGGGTGCGAATCTCGACTACTACAGTAAGCGCGGGATACTAGCAGGTCCTACCGCTCAGTATGTCTACAATTCTTCAAGTCAAAGTATCGTGGGCGCACTCAGCACCGGCGCAATCAATGACAAGGGTAGCCAAGCTGAACGTAATGTCGATGCACTCAATCGTCAGATTGACTCTAAGCGCTACTTTACGGAATGGCGGCACAAGCATCACATTGGCGAACGACTCACAGCTACCGCGTCGGCCAGTTACTGGTCAGACTCCGACGTTATGCGTGATTTTCGCGACGACATCTTCGACGAAAATCAACTTCCTGACAACTTTGCCGAGTTTAGCTATGCGGGCGACAACTGGATCGTATCCGCCTTTGGCCGCTTCCGGCCCAATAATTTTCAACTTGCGCAAGAGCGCACACCCGAAGTCCGTTTCGACCTCCTGCCAATTCCGGTCTCCAGCACGGGCGCCTACCACCGAGCCACCGCTAATTACGTACAACTGAACGAAGACTATGGTCACAATTCACCTGGCATCAACATCGATGGAGAGTCCAATCGCTTCGATCTTACCTACCGAATCGAACACCCTATCCAATTAACCAGCTGGCTGACACTGACCCCGTTAGCAGGCGCACGTTTGACGCAATACGAAAATCAAAAGTACGACCCGCTTGCCCCATTCTTTTCGGAATCATTACCTACAGCTCTAGATTCCAGCTTTAGCCGCGAAATCTATGAGCTCGGCCTTGATCTCGAAGCGCGCGCTTATGCCAATTACCCGACCTTCAACCAGACATGGGGCATTGATGGCCTACGCCACATCGTGCGCCCTGCCCTGCGCTATCGTTACTATTCTGATCCAGACGACGTTAACCAGATCGCCGCAATCGACCGCCAGGTCTTTGACCTTAAACGCCCACTCCTCGATCTCAGTGATCTGCGTAACGTGGATCAAATAACGAAGACCCACCTCATGCGCCTCGGGGTAGAAAACCTTTTTCAAACTCGCTCTAAAGATTATGGATCTCGCACACTAGCCGCACTAAATTTTTACCAGGACATTATTTTCGAGAAAAACCTCCGTTATGACGGAGACAAAGAAGATGTGGAGATTGATGAGCGAACTAATCGGGAAAGCATAATTATTAGTGAAATTCCATATCAGCTAAACAAATCTAGGCTTATCGAAAAAATAGCAGAACTAGTTAAGGATAAAAAACTAGAGGAAAAACATTTCTTTGAAAAAGAAGAATTAAAAATTATTTTAGATTTATATGCAAAAATGGTCTCTGAGGGCTCATGGAAAGATTATGGCCTTTCAATATCAAGTAAACAGGTAGGTTTTAGTGTTTTTAAAAATGCTACAGAAAATGCTCTATATAAAATTTGTAAAAATTTTAAACCAAAAAATAAAAATCTTAAATACCTGATTACGGACACGAATGGTAAAATCTTAAAAAATTCTTTTGAACTTAAATTCTTACTTAAAGATACAAATTGGAAAAAACTTCAAAAAAATTAACGTCTTTGACCAAAAAGTCTTAATAGCATTATAAATAAATTTATAAAGTCTAAGTAAAGAGTTAATGCACCCATTACGGCTTTTTTGCCCATGATTTCGCCTGTATCACTTGCGGCATACATATTTTTGATCTTTTGAGTATCATATGCTGTAAGACCAACAAAAATCAAAACTCCTAATATTGAAATTACAAAATACATCATTGATGATTTCATAAATATATTAACTATTGAAGCTATAATTATTCCAATTAGACCCATCATTAAGAATGAACCTAATTTTGTTAAATCTCGTTTAGTCGTATATCCGTAAATACTCATTGCTCCAAAAGTTGCTGAGCATATAAAGAAAACTCTTGTTACACTCATGCCTGTGTAAACTAATAAAATTGAAGATAGAGATAAGCCCATCAATCCTGCAAAAACCCAAAAAGTAGTTTGAGCTTTTGATGCGCTCATTTTGTTAATTCCAAAACTCATATAAAAAACGATTCCCAATGGTGCAAGCATCACAAGCCATTTCAAACCTGACATATAAATTGCATTTCCCATTTGAGTGAGACCTATAATAGATCCAGCATCATTAGTAACAACTGACATTTTAAAAGTTAACAGTGCAACTATTCCTGTTAACAAAATTCCTGTTGCCATATAGTTATAAACTTTTAGCATGTAGGCTCTTAAGCCTTCATCCATTACGACTGTTGATTGTTGAGCTGACTTAGCTCTATTTAATATTCCATTTTTATCAAATTCCATATAACCCTTATATAATAGCCTTTTACTAATTATTCAAGATACCATAAAAGGTTAATAAAATTTTAACATAATTTTCAGATGAATTACAAAAATTTAGGTAATACAGACATTAAAGTAAGCACAATTTGTCTCGGTACCATGACTTGGGGAGAACAAAATACTCAAAATGAAGCGTTTGAACAAATGGATTTTGCTTTAGATAAGGGAGTAAATTTTTGGGATACTGCAGAATTATATGCCGTTCCTCCTCGAAAAGAGACTTATGGAGACACTGAGAAAATTATTGGAAACTGGTTTGAGAACACCAAAAAAAGAGAAGAGGTAATTTTAGCAACTAAGGTTGCTGGCCCTTCTAGAGATTATTTAAGAAACGGAGAAAATAGTTTTATAGGAAAAAACTTGGAGAATGCTCTTCACAATAGTTTAAAGAGACTCAAAACAGATTATATTGATCTATATCAACTTCACTGGCCAGAGAGAAAAGTAAATAGTTTTGGAAAATTGGGTTATACACATGAAGAAAATGAATGGAACCAATTCGAGGATGTTTTAAGTGAATTAAATAAATTCGTTAGCGAAGGAAAAATAAGGTATGTGGGCTTGTCCAATGAAACTCCTTGGGGTGCAATGAGTTACCTTAAGATTTCAAAGGATAAAAATTTACCCAGAATGATGTCTATTCAAAATCCATATAATTTACTTAATAGAACTTACGAAATTGGCTTATCTGAAGTTTCTATAAGGGAAAATATTGGTTGTTTGTCTTATTCTCCACTTGCAAGTGGATATTTGACGGGAAAATATAGAAATAAAAATTTTCCTAAAGGATCTAGAATGGAAAGAGATTGGGATTTTTGGACACGCTACAGAAAGCCAAATACTGAAGAGGCTGTTGAGCTTTATTACCAAATCAGTAAAAAACATAATCTTGATATGAGCCAAATGTCTATCAAATTTTGCGAAATTCAAGATTTTATGACTAGTGTAATAATTGGTGCCACATCAATGGAGCAGTTGAAAACAAATATAGAAAGTGTAAATGTTAATCTTTCTAATGATGTCATTAAAGAAATTAATAAAGTTCAAGCTATATACCCAAATCCATGTCCTTAATTAAAAAAGTTATAATATTTTTTAGTATTTTATTTATTTTTAGTTTTAGTCATCTTTATGCACAAGAAGTTAAGAAAATAGGAAAATATAAAGATTGGGAAGCTATGGTAGTTTCTGAAGCTAGTGGAAAAGTTTGTTTTGCACAATCAGCTCCAATTTTACAGGCTCCTAAATCAAATAAAAGAGATGCAAAATTATTTGTAGCTTTTAGACCAAATGAAAATATTTTAAATGAAGTGAGCGTTACACCAGGATATGAATTTAATAAAAAAAATTCTGTAACTGCTGCTTCGGGAAAAAATAAGTTTAAATTTGATATCAAAGAGCAAGGTTTTGCTTGGATTGCTGATACAAAAATAGAATTAAAAATGATTAAGCAGATGAGAAAAGGATCTAGATTGATGGTAACTGGATATAATGAAAAAGGTTCTCAAACAATTGATCATTATTCATTACTAGGATTCACTAAGGCTTATAACGCATCAAAAAAAGCTTGTAGTTAATTTAATGAAATCAAAAAAGAAAATTGTTCTAGCTTACTCTGGAGGGCTTGATACCTCTATAATTTTAAAATGGCTTCAAGAAAATTATGATGCCGAAGACATATGCTAGACTTCAGAGCACAGTCAGGGAATAGC
>CALBPO010000382.1 GCA_937899295.1 uncultured Opitutia bacterium | reverse complement strand
CTTTGGGCTCAAGATCAAGGACAGTGGCCGCTGCTTCCTTGCCCGCTTCCACTCCTGGTTGATGGTAGGCGTTGATGTTAACGAGGCTGGCGTAAAGACCAACAGCGCGTTCAAAGAGCGCGATGAGTTGGCCTACAGCCTCCGGTGTGACCTCACGGATCGTGATGGTGATCGACTGGCGACCATTATCATAAAGTGCGTCGCGGGTTCCGAGGAAGAAGCCTTGCAGGAAGTCACCTGAAGTGGTGCCTTTTTCTACTTCGATTGAGTCGCCCTCGCGATCTTTGAGAACTTCGATGAATGTGGCAAAGAAGTTGTGCACGCCTTCGCGGAGCTGTTGGATGTAGGCGTGCTGGTCGGTAGAACCTTTGTTGCCATATACGGCGATGCCTTGATGGACGATCTTGCCGTCGAGATCGAGTTCCTTGCCCAAGGACTCCATCACCAGTTGCTGCAGATATTTTGAAAAGAGCATGAGGCGATCCTTGTAGGGGAGCACAACCATGTCCTTGGCGCCTTTGCCGTCGGTGGCATGATACCACATCAGTGCGAGTAGGGCGGCGGGGTTTTCCGCAGTCACATTACTGCGTGTAGCGGCATCCATCGCTGCGGCACCTGTGAGGATGCGGTCGATATCGAGTCCCTGAAGTGCGGCGGGCAAGAGACCAACCGCCGCGAGTTCGGAAGTACGGCCACCGACCCAGTCCCACATAGGGATGCGGTCTAGCCAGCTTTCACATACTGCGACCTTGTCTAGCTTGGAGTTTTTTCCGGTGATGGCGATGGCGTGTTTGGCAAAGTCTAGGCCAGCGGCGGAGTAAGCCGATTGGGCTTCGAGCATGCCGTTACGCGTCTCGGGTGTGCCGCCAGATTTGGAGATGACGATAGACAAGGTTTCAGCGAGTTGACCATCCAGAGAGGCGAGGGTGCGATCGAGGCCGTTGGGGTCTGTATTGTCAAAGAAGTAGAGCGCCAACTTGTCGGTTTGCGAGTCGCCAAGTGCATCCGCAACAAATTGAGGGCCGAGCGCGGAGCCGCCTATACCGATAATTAGACAGTTCTTAAATTTTCCCTTTGCTCCAGCGATCTTGCCGCTGTGCACATCACTTGCGATCTGCTTGATTTGCGCGAGGCAGTTTTCAATTTCTGTGGTTAACTCTGCTTTGGGTGCAAGAGCGGAGTTGCGAAGCCAGTAGTGACCAACCATACGACCTTCGTCTGGGTTGGCGATCGCACCAGCTTCTAAATCGGCCATGGCCAAAAAAGCTGATTGCATTTTGGGCTCCATTTCTGAAAGAAAATCGTCGCCAAAATCGATGCGACTGATGTCCAGCGCGAAGTCGAGTTCGTCAATGTTTAGGTAGTGCTTAGTGAAATTTTCCCAGGACATGATAGTTTGGATTCAGAATTAGATCTTGGACAAAGAAAGCAGATATATGAGGCTCGACCGATACTCGTGACTATAGGTTTTTATCGGTAACAGCACCTTCAGAGGCAGTTGCGACTATGGCGGCATATTTACCAAGCACACCACGTTTTTCGCCTGCGCCCGTAGGAACAAAGGCTGCCATGGGGGCATCGTATTCAG
>CALBPO010000381.1 GCA_937899295.1 uncultured Opitutia bacterium | reverse complement strand
TGAGCCCAAGGCGCTCGGCGAGTCCTTTAGAGGTGGATGATTTGCCCACGGCTGCGCCCCCATCCATGGTGATGATTATAAAACTATTGGAGCTAGGCATGGCGGAGTGAGTCGAGGGCATCGAAAAAGCCAGGATAAGTTTTTGCGCAACAGTTAGGGTCTTTGATCGCAAGCCAGGGCTTGCCATCGCCGAGTAGATCGTAACTAGCGAGCACGGCAAAGCTCATTGCGAAGCGGTGGTCTTCGTAGGTGTCGATACTGAGTAGCTGGCCGGCCTTGCGTGCCTGCATCGCGCGGGCGCGAAGCTCGTTGGGCTTGGGCTGAATGGTGAGGGCATCTTCTTCCTCTTTGACTAGCTGGCCGAGCTTGGATAGTTCGGCGGCCATGCCTGCGATACGGTCAGTCTCTTGGTGTCGGGTATGGGCAATGCCTGTGATGCGGACGGAATCGCCTAGGAGTGGCGCAATTGCGGCGTAGGTAAGGAAGGTGTCAGAGATGCTATTAAAGTTAATCTCGCGATGGCCGCGCTGCAGGTCGTTCGTTTCGCTGCAGGTAGCCGTCCATTCGTCGCGGGAGGCATCGACTTGGAGGCCGTGTTGGGCAAGCACTTCGACGAAGTGGGCGTCGCTTTGGAGTGGATCGTCGCTCAAGTTTGGGATTCGCAGACTGCCCCCGTGGATGAGGGTGAGTGCCAAAAAGTAGCTGGCTGCGGAGATGTCTGGCTCGATCGCGTAGCTTCCTGATGCGGGAGCGCAGTATGAGGCATGAGGGAGGTCGTATTCGCCGGCCTCGGTCGCCGCGACGGGGGCGGCACCGAAGGCTTCACGCATTTTTAAAGTAATCGCGACGTAATGCGGGCGAACCTCGGGGCAGATTAGCTTAATAGAGCTCCCTGCTTCTTCTACACTTGTTGGATTGCTTGGCGCGGAAAGGAGCAGGGCAGAGAGGATCTGACTGCTCGCGCTCGCGTCAAGAGCGACTTTGCCGCCTTTGTAGCCTTTGGCACTGAGCGTGAAGGGAAAATGGGTAGGCTCGCCGTGAAATTTGAAATCGGCAGCATCGAGAGAAACGAGGGACTCGAGTAAGCCCGCCATTGGACGTTGGCGCATGGCTGCATCGCCATCCAAGCGGTAGACGCCTCCATCACTGAGTGCGAGAAAGGCGGTGAGGAAGCGCGCAGCGGTGCCTGCGTTACCGACGTCGATGCGTGCGTTATTACAAGGGATACGACCGCCTTGGCCTTTGACTGTGATCCTGGCGGTAGCTTCATCGGAGATGGTTTCGAAGCCTAGTAGGTCGAGCGCGGCAAGCATGATCCGAGTATCTCGACTAAAAAGGGCACCTTCGAGATGAGTCTCGCCATCTGCTAGTGCAGCGAGGATCAGTGCGCGGTTGGTGATACTCTTTGAGCCGGGAAGCGATAGCGTGTGGTCGAGGGCGCGGACGAGTGGTTGAATCGGAAGTGGGACGGGCATGTTTTTGAAACCTGAAATTTGGAAATACTGACAATTGGAACTAGAGACTGTCTCGAAATTGTTTGCCTCGCTCTAGGCGGGCGATGAGTTCAGGCGTATTCTTATCGAGCAGAGCGCCTTTAAGGGCTTGAAGTTCGTTTTCGAGGCCGTCGATTGCTCGGAGCACTTCCTCGCGGTTTTGTTCGAGAATTTGTTTCCAAAGCGTTGGGTCGCCTGCTGCGACTCGGGTGGTATCGCGAAGACCGCCTCCAGCTAGGCCCTTCCAGTTAGCGTCCATCCTAGAAAGGTAAGCGCACAAGCTAGAGGCTAATAGGTGGGGCAGGTGGCTGATGTGCGCTACGATTTCGTCGTGCTTCTCGGGTGTAGTGGAGACGACTCGCATGCCAATGGCTTGCCAGAGTTGTTGAAGCTGCGTAATCTCAGCGTCGTTGTCACCATCTAACGGGGTGATGAAGCAGGCGGCACCATCGAATAAGTTATGGCTGGCATGGGCCATACCCGTGCGCTCAGAGCCTGCCATCGGGTGGGAGCCGATGAAGTTGACCTTAAGGCATTGCGCTTCGCGACAAATTAGACCCTTAATGCTGCCGACGTCAGTGACCAGGGTTTCCGGTGATAGCGAAGGCGCAACTTGCTCGATCAGAGGGATAATCGTTTCGACAGGCGTGCAGAGTACGACAAGGTCACTAGCCTCGCAGGCAGCGCTTGCTTGATCGAAAACCGCATCGCACCAATCCGCCTGCATCGCCTGCAAACGCGTCTCTGCGCGTCGCGACCAAGAATGTACCCGCTGGCAGAGCCCGCGCTCTTTCATTGCTAGAGCGAGCGAAGCACCCAGCAGGCCGGGGCCGAGTATGGAAATTTGTTGAAACATGAAAGAATGAGAAAATTTTATTCAGTGAGCGAGTCGCTATGAGTGCGCAAGCTAGTCTTTTGCCTTGCGGCATACACAGCTAACGCTCATTTAAGGCAGGCTACTTTTGTAGCGCCAGCCTCAATTTGCTTATGGCAATTTTTAAGAAGTCCACCCGTAAACGCCTGCCCCACGAAACAAGTGGCACTAAAAAGTTCTTCAGAGGACTGCTAATTTCCACAATAGCTCTGTCGGTTTTAGGCGGGTTTTGGTTTTTGAGCCAGCTTGGGCCCAAAGATGTCGATTTCCGTGATTTCAACTATAATATGGAGGTGCTCGATTCGATTAAAGCAATTCAGCAAGAGAGCATCGAACTGGAGGAGCAGTTTGAGGAAGTGCTCGTTCTGCGGGAGCCACGCCCTGAGGATATGAACTTGTTAAAAAAGGCCCTGGACAAACAGAAGGAATATCTGGCCGCGATCGCTGGGGTCGACTCCGAGGCATATGATCGTCAATTGAACCTTGAAGAGCGCTATCAGAACCATGCAGCAGGGCGTTTACTCCTAGTTAGCTTGGATCTAGAGTCCAAGGCGGAGGCATTGGCTAGGAGCCGAGACTATGCGAATGCTCGTGCGAAATATCTTGAGGCCCACGAACAGCAGAAGCAGATCAACGAAACTTTCCCCCTTAGCTCGGCCTACAATGTGAGTCGCGCGACTCGACTGCAGCGGCAAGCCCGTTACTTCACTGCAGAACCTTTGCTTCAGCGCAGCCTAGCTTTTGAGAATGAAGCAGACCTTCTCATCGAAGCCAAGGAGTGGGAACAAGCCGAAGAGCGCCTTGAGCAGGCGATGGACTTACAGGACAAGTTAAATCGCGAGTATCGGGGCATTAATCAAGCCAGTGTGTCACGCCTTGAGGCCCTACGCGTCAAATTAGTTGGTATCCTTTCTGGCCAGAGCTATCTGGAGGTGCAACAAGTCGCAGAGCTTGCTGATAAACGGCGCGCAGCCAACGAAAACCTCGAAGCAGCTGCCATTTACCAAGAGGCGGCGCGCCTTCAAGGTCAGCTTAATGAGAACTACCGCGACAGCCCGTATGCTTCGTCTGAGCGGCTTTCTGAGTATCAGCGCAAGAGCCAGACTTCAGAGAGCTTCGAACTCGGCTTAGAGATCGAGCGTAACCACGACTTTATGCAACGGCTGCTCTCCGAGCGGCGCACCTTTGAAGCCGCTGCCCTGGATACGGAGCTTGGGCGAGACATTCGAATACAGCAGCTGCGGCCGGTACGCGACCATCGCGCGCGCG
>CALBPO010000380.1 GCA_937899295.1 uncultured Opitutia bacterium | reverse complement strand
TAAAATAGGTGCAATCGTGCTCGCCCGCGTGCTCGAAGGCGCTGAGGGTAAGGTCGATGTTGGGCAGCATAAACCGGAAGTCATTTGTCTGGTAGGCGTCAATGGTTCCGGTAAGACCACCACTTCGGCCAAGCTAGGCCACCTGTATCAGAATGAGGGATATAGCTTATTACTTGGGGCTTGTGACACTTTCCGCGCAGCGGCGAACGAGCAAATCAAGCACTGGGCGGATCGTCTGAATATCGACATCGTAGCCAGCCAACACGGAGCCGACTCGGCAGCCGTCGCCTTTGACGCACTCGAAGCGGCCAAGAGCCGCTCACGAGATATCGTGATACTCGACACCGCCGGTCGACTCCACACGAAGAGCAACTTGATGAACGAGCTGGAAAAGATGCACCGCGTTATCCAAAAGCAAGAGCCGACCGCGCCACACCACAGCTGGCTAGTCGTGGATGGGAGCCTCGGTTCAAACTCAATTGAGCAGGCACGCGTCTTCCACAAAAGTTTCCCTCTGACTGGCCTGATCATTACCAAACTAGACGGCACGAGCCGAGGCGGCGCGCTCGTTGGCATCTACCGTGAACTGAAGCTACCGATCTACTTCGTCGGCCTTGGTGAGCAAGCCGATGACTTGCAGCCTTTTTCAGCAGTGAATTACTCGAACGCTATTTTTGGGATTTCGGAGTAGAGGGATCACCCCCTCGACGGGTGTTGACGAAAAGGGCTGAGGAGTTAACCCTCATAAAGAACTTTTGATTATAGATGCCTACCGAAACTCTCATCGTGCAGCTCGCCGAGCGTAGCTACCCCATCCACTTCAGCGATGTGGCGGAAAGACTCAAAGCTGATATAAGCAATTTGCGTGCTTCAGGACGTAGCGTTCGAGTCATCAGCGACGCAGGTGTGCTCAAGGCCCATCCAGAATATCTCACGCAAGTAGGCTTCGAAGACGGCGAGATCCTCTCACTTCCCGCAGGGGAAGCGACGAAGTCGATCGAGTTCTTCAGCCAAGCGCTCAGCCATCTCGCTGGCGCGGCATCGAACCGCGACTGCGCCCTCTTCGCCTTTGGCGGCGGCGTGATCGGAGATCTGGCTGGCTACGTGGCAGCGAGCTACTTGCGCGGGATCGATTTCTACCAAATCCCAAGCACACTGCTCTCGATGGTCGATAGCTCTGTCGGTGGCAAAACAGGCATCAATCTTCCTGAAGGCAAAAACCTAGTTGGTGCATTTTGGCAGCCAAAGGCCGTTTACATCGACACGGCACTTTTACAAACTTTGTCGCCGCGTGAGTTCGCCGCAGGCATGGCCGAAGTCATTAAATACGGCATGTTGGCTGACCTCGAACTTTTCAACGATCTCGTCGCAATCAAAGGACTCGATGCGAACTCGGCTGAACTACCTGCCATTGTGCGCCGCTGCTGCGCGATCAAAGCACAGATCGTAGCTGATGACGAAAAAGAGACCGCTGCCTCGGGTGGACGCGCCTTACTTAATCTCGGGCATAGTTTTGCGCACGC
Source organism: uncultured Opitutia bacterium (assembly GCA_937899295.1). Lineage (GTDB taxonomy): Bacteria > Verrucomicrobiota > Verrucomicrobiia > Opitutales > Coraliomargaritaceae > Thalassobacterium. The sequence goes on along the minus strand of CALBPO010000380.1, from coordinate 3,174 downwards.
TATAGAAAATGCGGCTGGCTACGGCGAATACCTGCACGGTGAGGCTGTAGCTATAGGTCTTGGTATGGCTACGCAACTCTCTGTGGCGCTAGAGCAAATCCCTAACAGCGATATCGCCCTCACCGATAAAGTGCTTCACCAATTTCAATTACCGACTCGCCTAAATGAACCGCTCAAATTAAGCGACCTGATGGCCGTGATGCAGCGTGATAAAAAGAACCGCAACGGACGCCTACGCTTCGTTACCATGACAAAGCTCGGTTCCGCCGTGACGACAGACGGCATTGATCTGGCGCTCATCGAGCGACTATGGCATAAGGCAGGAGCGGAGTAGTGGATGGGTAAGTTCGGCTAATTAATGGCCCTTGGAATCGAGAACCTGTTTACCTGCGTGACCCGATTAGGTTCGGAGGTCTTAGAAAACAGGTGATAAGTCCAGCTGTTGCCCGGGCTCTAGCGTGTATTTTCCAGTGCTATCCACATCCTCGTCGTTCCTGAAGAGCTGTAGCTCAACTGGCTCCTTGAGCTCAGCAGGTGGAATCCATTGCCATTTACCGATCTCTACAAACTCCATGGCAATGCCCTTGTCCCAATTTAGCCCTGCCCCACTGCCGCGGACGAAAGGCTTGTTCCCTATCCCAATAAAGACGGAGGCTATGACCGCGCTATCGCTTTTTTTAGTGCGCACGCGCTTCTTCACTGGTGAAGGAACCACATCGCCAAACATATCTTCCGATTCCGCGGTCTCGTCTTCGGGGCTTGGAATAGTCGCTCCATCTTGCGACTCAGGCACTTCTTCTTCTACTTTTGGCGCCTCGGGTTTCACTTCGAGCTCCTCGGTTTGCGGCGAAGGCTTTTTAGGTTTGTTAACTTTGGCGGACTTTTCAGTTTCTGGCTTGGGTGCTCCTTGCGTCGGTTCGTCGGCATGCGCTGCTTCTGCTGGCGACTTCTTAGACTTAGATTCAATAATGCGGCTGACTGCCTCGGAGGACTTGTCCTGCTTTTGCTCAATCGCACGCTGGAGCAAGCTTGGTTCAGGCTTGCGGGGCTTACGCGGAGCACGCTTTTTTTTGGTCTTCGCTTCGTCAGGGGTGACTTCAACAGGCGCTACTTTTTCAGGCTCCTCAACTTTTTCCTCAGCCGGCATATCTGGATCGGGAGATTCGACTACTTGAGCCGAGCTAGTATCCGCCTTAGCGTCTGGCGATTTAGCCAAGGCTTCGACTTGCTTAGCGAGTACTTTAAGCTGAGCGGATTGCTCGGCTTGCTCCTTGTTAAGTGGATCGATTTTTTGCTCAAGTGCCTGGGCAGGCATCGCCGCGTCGGGCTGTTGAGCGTGTACGAGATTGCTAAGACCAGCCTCAAAGCTCTCCATGCGCTCGACCATTGCTTCGACTTGATCCTGCGCGCTCACAATGCGGCGCTGTAAAATACGTAGATCGGCGGTGCGATCCTCCGCCTCTTCCCGAAGACGCACTTGGAACTCTACTATGTAGGGCAACACAAAAAGTGCCGCGCCAAGCGCGACCGAGATGACACAAGAAGCAACTTGCCAGTTAGATAGCTGCCAATCACCCAATATCGAGATGGCTAGCGCGGTCGCGACCAGGAGCACATCTCCGAGGATGAAAGGCCATTTAGAAAGCGTCGTTTGAAAGTCGTCGTCCGATTGCATATGCGATGCGCATGTTAATTATGAATAAATCATTGTTAATGCGATAGCGCGCACAACTAAAAAAGGCCGCCCCTCGCAGGTCGGCCTTTTTGAAAAGTGATGGTGTGCTGTTTATTTGCGGCCTGCTTCAACGAGACGCTTTTCCTTAACAAGGTTAGCGGCCTTGCCGATACGATCACGCATGTAGAACATACGAGCACGCATGGTGACAGACTCGCGGTCGATCTCGACTTTTTCTATCGACGGGCTGTGCACAGGGAAAACTTTTTCTACACCAACACCCGATGCGATACGACGCACGGTGAATGCTTCTTGGATACCGCCGCCGCGGCGGGGGACAACATTAACCGCAAGGATCTGGATACGTGTCTTCTCACCTTCTTTGACCTTGAGGCGAACGCGCACGCCATCCCCCACCTTAAAGTCGGCGCGGTCGTCAGTAAGTTGATCTTTAGTGATTTCTTCGAGGATTGCTTGGCTCATTCTGGAATTCTCCGGTTTTGTATTAAAAAATTATGTATCTAAAAGGTCGGGGCGTAGTTGACGCGTTTTTTCTGTCTGTTGCTCCTGCCGCCATTTTGCAATCGCGGCATGATCTCCAGATAGGAGAACCTCTGGCACACGCAAGCCGCGAAAGTCTGCAGGACGCGTATATTGAGGAAAGCCGAGGAAGGTGCTCATGAATGATTCCTCCGTCAAGGATTTTTCGTCACCTAAAAATCCAGGAATAAATCGACTCACGCAGTCGATCATCACCGCCCCCGCTAGGGTACCATTGGTCAATACATAGTCACCGATACTGACCTCTAGATCGACGAGCTCATCGCGCACGCGCTGGTCGACCCCTTCATAGTGACCGCTGAGTATAATTAGGTGCTCCTCCTGCGCAAGCTCACGGGCTAGCTGACTGGTCAAGGCTAGACCATCGGGCGCCATGCAGACGACTTTACTCTGAGGTTTCCTCAGTTGTTCGACTGCTGCAAAGATCGGCTCAGGTTTCATCACCATTCCTGCACCGCCACCGTAGGGGAGTTCGTCAGTCTTATTGTGTTTATCGCTCGTCCAGTCACGGAGCTGGTGCGTGCGAATGTCGATCAAGCCATTCTTTTGGCCGCGGGCTAACATGCTGGACGCAAAAAAACCCTCCGCCATTTCTGGGAAGAGGGTTATAATATCGAACTCGAGGTGCATGAGAGCAGAGAATCGAGCTCTCCCGCTTTGCGGGAATTGCTTTACGCTTCGGCGGATGCCTCAGCTGGCGCCTCGCGACGAGCCTTGCGAATCAGACTAGCAGCTGTGTCGGTAGGCTTCGCACCCACAGACTTCCAGTAATCTACGCGGTCGAGCTTGAGGCTAAGTTCGTCCTCTGCGCGCTTGGCTTGCGGCTCGTAAGTGCCAAGCACTTCAACGAAACGACCATCACGACGAGCAAGTGCTTCGGTGACGACCATACGATAGAAAGGACGGTGGCTTGCGCCATGACGTTGGAGACGGATTTT
>CALBPO010000379.1 GCA_937899295.1 uncultured Opitutia bacterium | reverse complement strand
GCCGCCGTGCTTGCCCTGCTGCGCCCCCAGGTACGTTAATCCACGCACAGTGGGCTGGGTGCGTGTTTCGTCGCGCGCTATAGATGCGATAAAGGTCGCCATTTGCAGAGGGGTGACGAGCAGAAAGCCTTGGCCGATTGCGGTATTGACCGTATCGCCTGGGACCCAACCAGACCCTACGCGCTCGCGTTTCCAATCCTTAGTCGGTACAACCAGACGTTTAGTCTCATAGGGCACTTCAATCCCTGTTCTCTCAGCTAGCCCGAAACGCTTCGCCTCCGCGCTGAGCACGTCGATGCCCATGCGCAGACCTTCAGCGTAGTAAAAAATATTACAACTGCTCTCAATCGCAGCGGCCTCGTCGACGACCCCGTGACCATAGCGTGCATGGCAGTGAAAGATTCGATTGCCTAACCTGAAAACGCCTTGGCAGTCATGCTCTGTCTGCAGAGTGAGTGTGCCATGGCGCATCCCGGCGATGGATGTGAGTAATTTAAAAGTCGAACCGGGTGGATAAGAAAGCTGCAGCGTGCGGTTAAGCCACGCGCCACGCTCGTTTATTTCGCCAAAGGTTTTTCGTGGGATGAAGGGGCTAAGATCATTCAGGTCGTAACTTGGGTGACTGGCGATGGCGAGCACCTCACCCGTAAGCACATCGAGGGCAATCGCAGCACCCGTACGCTCGCCCAGTGCCGTCTCGGCGGCCATCTGTAAGTCAATGTCGATACTCGTAATTAGATCCTCTCCCTGTCTGGGTGTCTTCCCATCGAGCAGACTGTCTTGAAAACCGAGTGGATCAACGCGCCATATCTCGGCACCAATTTCTCCTGAAAGTAAGTCATCAAAGGAACGCTCAAGACCAGTCTTCCCTATTTTCGATTTGAAGGTGTAGGTCTTGATCCCGTCATTGGGGATTGTATCTGGGTCGGGGTTCACGTTTTGCACATAACCAAGAGTATGCGCAGCGGCCACGCCATAGGGATAGTAGCGTGCGGTGTCGGTATGAATCTGAATAGGTGATTGAACGGGCACCTGCTCAATCAAGCGAGCATACTCATCGGGTTTAAGGTCAGAGACCAAGGGCAGCGGCAGCAGGAGCTGCTCATTGAAGTGACGGATGATAGTGCGGGTGGAGACGGCATCATCACGCCCAGTGATCAGGTTGATCTGATCGATGTAGCGCTGGATCACATTCTGGCGCGCGACCCATTGAAGTTTATTATAGTCAGGCGTCAGCTGTGAGTCTTCACGTTCTTTTAAGGGCGCCAGCTGGTAAGCTTCTTTAAGCGCTGCACGTTCCGCTCGTATGATCTTCGAGTATTCTTCGCGAAACTCACGGCGAAGGTCGTCTAGGTAAACGACTGCGGAGTAATGTGCCCGATTACCAACGAGGAGGTTGCCCTTGCGATCGTAAATATCGCCACGGGGCCCTGGCTTAAGAACCCGTCGTTCGGTCTGGCGCTTTTCAATTTCTTCATACTTGTGCGCTGCGATGAGCTGCCGCCAGCCGAGCCCTAAAACAAGGGTAGCGGTGGCCGCCATGACGATCCAAAAGAAAAAAATAATGCGTGGGTTTTCACCACGATGGATGTCATAGCCGCTCATCGAAACGGCAAATCTTCCGGCTCTGAGTCAAGCCGACAGAGCACAAATAACATACGCTCAAAGTTAAAGAACCAAGGAGCCACGATTAGCAGCGCAAGGTGCGAAGCCAGAGTGGTCACGAACACTTGCATCCAAAAGCCTAGACTGTTTATATACGCGGTTCCCATTCCTAATGTGACTAGTAGGATGCAAAAAATGTTCACGCCATGCGCTAGAAAAATGGGGTGATAATTGCACTCGGCTCGAAAACGGATGCGCATTTGAAAAATAAATGCGCCTGCGAAAAGAAAGCCGAAGGTAAATAAGCCGAAACCAGAAGGCAGCGCAGCATCGACCCACAAACCTGTGAGTAATGTACAAATGAAGTAAGACTTATGCGGCAAGTAAAGTGCAGGGAAGACCAGCATGGGGCCTAGCATGAGAAGGTAGATCGACCAGCCAACGAGAGCCGAGTTGATCAACATCGTTAGATAAAGGAGGAGCGCGTTAGCTCCGAAAAGGAGGATGCCGCGCGGATCAAGGAACATCGTCTTGAAGGTCGATGGGATAGAGTGGAATGAGGACAGCCACTTCGTGCAAACTAAGTAAGCGGGCATCGAGCTCTACTTCGCCTGCTTGAAAGATGCCTGTGTTGCCCGGCTCAAGCCAAGAGACACGCCCAATCATCAAGCCAGGAGGAAATGTGCCGCCTAACCGAGTCGAGACGAGTTTGAGCGGTATTTGCGTGCTGGCGATGACATCCTGTGGGGCATCGCGCACGGCGCCGAGCGGGTCGCCAAAGCCACTTTGAGGCAGCCCTTGGTAAACGACGGGGCGCTCATCACCCTCAAAGTTAGCCGCCATACGAAAGTTAGGACTCGTGACGAGCTCGACGCGACTAGTGAATGCACCCACTTCGACGACACGCCCAACGACACCCCCCGAAAAGACAACCGCAGCACCTACAGGGATATCGAAGTCTTTGCCCTTACGAATCACGATCTGCTGCCACCATGCGTTTAAATCACGTCTAACGACACGGGCGACTTCATAGCGAAACTCGCGGCGACTCGGCAAATTTAGAATAGCTTCGAGGCGATGGATCTCGTTTTCGAGCGTCTCTTTGCGTTGTGAGTTAAATTGGTAGAGTGATTTCGCACGGGCCACTTCCCTACCCGCTTCGATTAGTTCGACCTTCGAGTGACTACGCCGCGCCCAGAAATTTTCGAGGTCATTCAGGTATGAGGTGGCCACCCAGGCAGGCGCTTGAAACTCAGAAAAACTAGCTTTAAGAAAAGACTTAACCGTCGTCGGAATAATCCACCAAGCAAGTAGAAAGGCGCCTAAGGCGACCAGCGGCTTGATCCTATCGAGGCGGAGTTTCGCCACGTCGCGCGCTATTTAGGGTTACCCGTAAGGTCTTTCAGTAGAAAGGCTAGTTCGTTTAGGACTAAGCCCGTTCCATTGGCGACGGCGCTGAGCGGATCGTCTGCGATCACAACGGGCAGGCCTGTCGCATCGCTGAGTTGCTGGTCAAGCCCCTTGATCATGGCTCCACCTCCTGCGAGGAAGAAGCCGCGATCTACTAAGTCGGCGGACAGTTCAGGGGGACAACGCTCTAGCGCATTACGCACGAGATCGACGATAGAGTCGATGGTGTCGGAAAGTGCGTCCCGTATTTCTTGCGAAGTAATGGTGATTGTCTTAGGCAAACCCGCGACGGAGTCACGCCCGCGCACTTCCATGGAAATTTCCTCTTCGAGCGGGAAGGCCGAACCGACTCGGATCTTAATCTCTTCGGCCGTGCGCTCCCCGATCATCAAATTGTAAGCACGCTTCATGTAATTGACGATCGCGCTATCAATCTCGTCACCACCGACACGGATACTCTTGGTGTAAACCACACCTGCGAGTGAGATAATGGCTACTTCAGTCGTGCCACCACCGATATCGACAATCATATTAGCCGATGGTTCGTCGATCGGCAGACCAACGCCAATTGCAGCCGCCATGGGCTCTTCAAGCAAAACGACATCACGGGCACCCGCGCGGATAGCAGAATCTTTCACAGCGCGACGCTCCACCTCGGTGATACCGGAAGGAACGGCCACAACAATGCGAGGGGCGACAAAAGTTTTTTTCCGATTCACCTTATTGATGAAGTAGCGGAGCATGGCCTCGGTAATCTCGAAATCGGCGATAACGCCGTCTTTCATCGGGCGTATGGCGGTGATGTTGCCAGGAGTACGACCCAGCATTTTTTTTGCTTCGGAGCCGACGGCGCAGACCTTTCTGGTAGACGAGTAGATGGCCACCACGCTGGGCTCGCGTAAAACGATACCCTTCTCCTTAGCGAAAACTAAGGTGTTGGCGGTACCGAGATCGATGCCAATGTCGTTTGAGAGAAGTCCGAACACAATATTATAAATGTTAAAAGCGCTAAACTAGCAGATCAATAAATATAGAGTTTTTCTATGAAAGCGT
>CALBPO010000378.1 GCA_937899295.1 uncultured Opitutia bacterium | reverse complement strand
AAGACGACGACGTGATTGATATTTAATTGCGTAGTGACTCCGATCGCGGAGGACTTTGTTGATGGGAACGCGCTCCTGCGTTATCCGACTCCTCTGAGACCATCTCGATTCGTCGATATGGGCATAATTTAAGTATAGTTTAACATTATAATGCTTATAAATTCATGAAAATATGTTCGTATATTTGATAAGAATTGACTATCGGTAGAACTTGTAGCTTTTAGTTTGGTATATGTCATCGACTACAAAATACGATCTCGTCGTCATCGGCGGTGGCCCAGCGGGCTACGCCGCAGCCATCCGTGCCGGTCAACTAGGCAAAAAAGTTGCCTGTGTGGAGCAAGAGCGCCCCGGCGGCACTTGCCTGAACTGGGGCTGCATCCCCTCTAAGGCTTTGCTCAAGAGCGCAGAGCTTTTTAATAAAATCCAGCACAGTGAGGATCTAGGTATCACGGTCAAGGGGGTCGATTACGACTTTTCAAAGATTATTGGTCGTTCGCGTAATGTCGCGGGGACCATGGCCAAGGGGATTGGCTTCCTTTTTAAGAAAAATAAAGTCGATCACGTGATTGGCACAGGCACGATCAACGTGCCTGGCATGGTCGAGATCACTGCCGGTAAAGATAAGGGCCAAATCCTAAGTACAGAGCGCATTCTCATCGCTAGCGGCTGTAAGCCACGTCGTCTCCCTGACCTTGAGGTCGATGGCGAGCGTGTCATGACTTCCCGTCAGGCGCTGGAGATGAAAAAGCAACCTAAGTCCATTGTTATCGTCGGTGCAGGTGCGATCGGTGCAGAGTTTGCCTACTTCCTTAATGCCTTCGGCACCAAGGTCACACTCGTCGAGATGCTCGACCATGTCTTGCCGGTCGAAGATCACGAGACCGCAGCCGTTGTCGAAAAGTCTTTCAAGCAAGAAGGTATCGACTGCCGGGTATCGACCGCCGTCGAGAATATCAAGCTTAACGCCAAGAGCGTGAAGATGGATCTGGTCAAGGGAGATAAGACTGAGAGCATTACGGCTGATTCGATTCTTCTGGCTATTGGAGTCGTCGCGAATACCGACGGCCTGCTTTCGCCGCGCGTTAAGCTCAAACTCGATCGCGGCTACGTAAAGGTCGACGATAACTATGAGTCTTCCGTCAAAGGCATTTTTGCTGCCGGCGACATCATTGGACCACCTTGGCTCGCACACGTGGCCACTTTTGAAGCTATTCAGGCCGTTAACGGTATGTTTGGCCATGGTAAGCCTGAGCGCGTTCGCGAGTTCCCTGGTTGCACTTATTGTCTGCCGCAGGTCGCCTCTATTGGTAAGACCGAGAAGGCGCTCAAGGCAGAGGGCATCGACTACAAGGTCGGTAAATTCCCATTTCAAGCCTCAGGTAAGGCTGTTGCCTCGAACCAGCCAGAAGGCTTCGTTAAGATGCTGGTCGATCCAAAGCACGGCGAGATCCTCGGTGCTCACATCGTTGGTTCCGACGCGACTGAATTGATCGCTGAATACGGTCTAGGCATGAAGCTCGAAGCCACCGCAGAGGAGATACATAATACCATCCACGCGCACCCCACACTGAGTGAGGCAATGATGGAAGCTGCTGCTGCCGTATTTGGTGAAGCGATTCATATTTGAGCCTAAGGCAGGTATCTCGCCTGCGCTTAAATTGAAGTCATTTAGAAAAGGGCAGATTCACTCGGAATTTGGCCTTTTTTGTGTCAGCATACTCTTTGTATGTTAAAGCCAATCGATCGAGGCGGACTCCTCCTACCAGGCCTCCAACTATGGTTCGACCCGCGCAAGCGTAAGCCCTTTGCGGTCGTCTCGCACGCGCATGGAGACCATGTCGCCAACCACGATTGCTACCTAGCCACACCCGAGACCATCGCCCTCATCCGTGTGCGTAATGGCAACGCTCTGGCTTCACGAGCTAAGGCACTGCCTTATGGCGAAGTTTATCAAGGCCAGGGCTATCGCCTAAAGTTCTATCCCGCCGGTCACGTGCTCGGCTCTGCCATGGCGCATGTTGAGACCGATTCGGGGGAGACTTTCCTCTACACGGGCGACTTTAAAACGCGCAAAGGCCTATCGGCAGAAGCGATCGATATTCCACAGGCCGATACGATCGTGATGGAGACTACCTTTGGGCGCTCCGATTATGTATTCCCCGATTTCGAGGAGACTTGTCAGCGAATCCATGCCTTTTGCGACCGCGCGACTGCTGAGAAGAAAACGCCCGTCTTGTTGGCCTACAGCTTAGGCAAAGCGCAGGAGCTAATGAAGATCGTCGAGAGCCGCTCGCAGGCATTGATGGTTTACAAGACGATCGCTCCGCTCAATCAAGTCTATGCCTCCTTTGGTGTTTCTATGCCGCAAACCCGTCCGCTAGACTTTCTTAATATGAGCGAGAGTCTCATCGTTATGCCGCCTTCAGTTCTTAAGAAGTTACCGCGCAAAGACTGCCTCGTAGCAATGGTCAGCGGGTGGGGGATGAACGATTCCGCTAAGTATCGCTACGGTGTGGATGAGGTCATCCCACTCTCAGATCACGCTGATTATCCCGACTTGTTAAGATTCGTGGACGCTGTGAAACCGAAGGCCGTATACACGACCCACGGCTATGAAAAAGAGTTTGCCGCCACACTTCGCCAGCGAGGCTACGAGGCCTGGTCACTTTCTGGCGACGATCAATTGGAGCTAACGCTTTAGCGCATTCTGCATTTATTTGG
>CALBPO010000377.1 GCA_937899295.1 uncultured Opitutia bacterium | reverse complement strand
CATCCAGCGTTCGGAGCCCATAATACTTGGCTGTTTTGCAAGGTTATCGCTTTGACGCTTGAGTGTGGCTTGCCTCGATTTCAGTTCTGCAGTCAATCGCTGCCTTTTTTCGGGACTCAAGCTAGCGGCCTCCAGCTCTTGCTGAATGCGGATGACTTCCTTCTGGTTCCGTTCGACCCACATTTCGAGTTCTTCTATGCGTGTTTCGTAGACCTCTTCCATCGTCCATGCGCCGACTTTTTCTAAATACGCATCGAGCTTACGGACCATATCCGCGGTCTTTTCTGGCATGGCCAAAGACAGGTCTTTGGTCTCGCCCATGTCGTCGACGAGGTTGAATAGCTTGATCTCGCCGGTATTGAGATGGCGCATGAGTTTATAGTCTCCATCGCGATATGCGGTGATGGGCACGGTATAGAATGCGGGGAAGTGAAAGACGAAGCCAGTATCGCGCTCGTCGAGTTGGCCTGCATTACCTTGTTCAAGGACGGGGCGAAGACTGACGCCGTCGAGGTCTTCAGGAAGTGGGGCGGCACTGCCGGCGAGATCGTGAAAGGTTGTCAGATAGTCCCATTGTGCGACGGGTGTATCGCATTGTGTGTCGGCGGGGATCCCTGGGCCTGTGGCGATCATGGGCACGCGTAAGCCACCTTCCCACATTTTGGCTTTGCCGCCTTGCAGCGGGGCATTGCTAGAACCGCCCCCATTGTCGGAGGTAAAAATGACATAGGTGTTGTCGGCTAGGCCGAGGGCTTCGAGTTCATCGATCACGATGCCAACGGAGGTATCCATGTCTTCGACCATGGCGGCATAGTTTGCTTTTTCCCAGTGCGCCCGAAGATTCTTTGGCATGTCTAGGGCATTGTCATCAAAACGCGAAATATCAGGGATGCCACCGACGATGCCATTACGCTCGGCGACGATGTCGAGATACTTTGCGCGTGTGCTTTTGAGCGACATGTTACGCACGTGCAGGGCGTAGTGAGAGATCATTAGGTAGAAGGGCTTCTCGTCTTCGGCCCGCGCTTTGAGGAAGTCGGTCGATGTCTTGGCGAGGCTGAACAAGCGCTTAGGGTCGTCTAGGGGGATCGGTGTTTTGTCGGCGGGTTCCCACCAGTCGCCGTGCCCATTGCCATTGGGGTTTTGGTGAATAAAATCGGTTTCGTCATAACCATGATCTTTAAACCAACCCATCGGGCTGCAGCCTTTACCGAAGATAGCCGTGACGTAGCCCTCGTCGGCTTCTTTGAACATTTCGGCGAGCGATAGATTGGCGCCGAGATTGACTTTTTTCTTTGCCGCGACGACATCGTGCAGTGAAATACAGCCCACGCGCGCAGTGGTTTTGCCATGTTGAATACTGGCACGCGATGAGGTGCAGACAGGCGAGGGCGCGTAGGCATTGGAGAAACGCATGCCCTTGGCGGCGAGCTGATCTAGCTTGGGCGTTTGATGCAGGGCGTGCGCGGTTTCCGGACGCTCCTTCATCATCGCGACACTCGTCTGCGTGTAGCCCAGGTCATCCGCATAGATCAGTATAAAATTAGGCGCTTTTTCTGCCACCAGAGAGACCGGCAGGAGTAGAAATTTAATGAGGTATTTCATAGTGTTGCGTCAATTTGTAGTGCCTAAATACGGCAAGTCCTTTATGAGGCGGTTGATACTTGGAGAAAAAGACTTAATTGTAATGCAAGTGTCGCTGCGGTCGTCTCGTCCAGCGCTATTTACTCCGCAGATACTTTGTAGTAGGCGCTGCCTTCAGGCTGCAGTTCGTCGGTAATGGTGAAGTAGTTGGGAGTGACGTT
>CALBPO010000376.1 GCA_937899295.1 uncultured Opitutia bacterium | reverse complement strand
ACTTGGTAAAATGTTTCTGGCCAAGCATCCATGATATCGACGACGACTTGGCAACCACCGGAACTAGCAGTTAATAATGAATCATTAATCCGATCCCTGATTTTGAAGGCTTGCTCGGCTACCCCTAGTGGCGGTAGCGATACAACAATGCGGTCTGGCGCTTCCAGTTCCTTATCCCCCATCGATTTTATTGCTTCGCGGTAAAAGCCGTCTGCAAATGCTTTGTGATTCCTAAGACGTGCGAAACTAATGTTTTTCTTATAAGGTGGCGTTTCTATGAGACGTATCGAAAAACCATCTGTATCCAAGCAGGGCTCACGCTTGGTCTTGGTCAGGTGCGAGTAGTCTGACGACCACCAGACAACATCATGCCCTTGAGTGGCGAAGGTCTTGCATAGTGACCAATAGCGGAGCGGTACATCCGTCTCGTTGGGCAACTGGTCGAAGGGGTTAACGATCCAAATATTCATTATGCATGCAGAGATTCGCAATGAATCGAATGTAAAAATTTATTTAGTATTTTTTCGCGGCTGAATTTTTTAGTCGCAATTTGTTGAGCGAGATGGCCCATGTCTTCGCGCTCTTTGTGTGTCTGGTCCACAGCTTTTTTTAAAGCGGCGACTGCGCTATCGACATCGCCGTGTCTGATCGACCAACCGACCTCGTTCTCACCAGTGACATCGCTGAGGTAGCTTTCTTCTGGCCCCAGTGTGAGCACTGGTCGCCCGATGCTTAGTGCGCCGTAAATCTTACAGGGGTGCACGATTCCGCTCATCTCATTGCCCAGCGAGACGACATGTAGATCGGCGGCGGAGAGAGAGAAGCGAATTTGATCGAGTGGCTGATAGGGGAGCGAGATTATGTTACTGGCAGCACTTGATTGTGCTCGTAAGCGTGCATCTACGATCTGTTTCCCTCTGCCGCCACCGATAAAAACGAATACGAAACGTGGGTCGTCTTTGAGCATTTTGGCGGCATCTAAGATGGTGTCGAGTGGATGCACTAGGCTATGGTTACCGCTATACATGACCACGAATTTGTCCTCCCAAGATTGTTCCTTGCGGAACGAATTTTCAGAGCTTGCTACAGTTTTTAAATAGTCGTCCATCGGCCACGGTGGAATGACCTGAATTGGTGAACGCAAGTCTTCTGTCGGGCGCTTGAGTTTCCGTTCCAAGCGCGCCTGCATGAAGCGATCGAGGACAATGATTGAGTCGGCGCGCTTAAGGATACGGCGATTGAGCCAGTCGAGTGCCTGTACAAGTGGGTGTTTGGGTGAGAAGGTGCCAAGTGTAATGGCTTGATCGGGGTTAATATCCATCACCCAGTAGTGGACTTTAAGATTGGGGCGAAAGAATCCGATAATGACTGCAGTGATCGCCGCCATCGGGGGGGGGGTCGAAACTAGAAGGTCAGTTAAATTCGGGGTAAGGAGTCCCCGCAGGATGCATTGGACTAAAAAGGAAAGCTGCGCAAAAATACGAAGCGGGATGCTTGCCTTGCCAAAGGATGAAAGCGGTAGGCGCCGGATTTGAATTCCATCACGAGCTTCTCTCGCCAAAAACTTTTCATTGGGATTATCATAACCACGATTGGCTGTGAGCACAGTGACTTGAGCACCGGTGCCCGCGATGGCTTGTGCGGCTTCATCGAAGTATTGCCCGACCGCGGCAGGGTCGGGGCGAAATACTTGTGTGATAATGAGGAAGTTTTTCATGATGGGCGTGCGGCACCGTTGTCGAGTTAGTATGAAAAACTGATTTCTGTCTGCTGACTACTGTTTTCGGTAAATACAAATCTCTTGGTCGTCGTAGTAGGCGATGAGAATGGCGTCTTCGCTGGCGACGGATTGAAAGAGCTTAAGCATCATTTCTTGTTCGCCTGGCCAGGGGTAGACGAAGAAGACGTCTATTTCGTCTAGGCCGATGTCCATGCCATCGTAACGGGGTGGTTCGGTTTGGTACCCAAAACTGTCGTCGGGGACGATGTCGCTGCCGCCTACGTGGCCGTAGCTGATGTAGCCTTCCTGTGTATACG
>CALBPO010000375.1 GCA_937899295.1 uncultured Opitutia bacterium | reverse complement strand
GGTGGTTGGGACATCGAAAATAAAGTCGAAAACATACTGCAGCGCGTCGAGCTCGACGGCGACCAAGAGTTCACCTCACTCTCTGGTGGAAACAAACGCCGAGCCCTCCTTGCCCGCGCTCTCATCGCCGAACCACACATCCTACTGCTCGACGAACCAACCAATCACCTCGACATCCCGGGTATCCGCTGGCTCGAAGAGTTCCTCCGAAAAGCCGACATCGCACTACTTTTCGTCTCGCACGACCGCGCCTTCATCCAACGCGTCGCCAATAAGACACTCGACCTTGACCGAGGCCAACTCACCCGCTGGGAGTGCGACTACGGCACCTATCTAATCCGCAAAGCTGAGCTACTCGCCGGCGAAGCTAAACAGCAAGCCGTCTTCGATAAAAAACTCGCAGAAGAGGAAGTTTGGATTCGCAAAGGTATACAGGCACGACGCACCCGAAACGAAGGTCGCGTCCGCGCACTCAAAAAAATGCGCAAAGAACGTGCTGAGCGCCGTAATATCCAAGGCAAGACCAAGCTCGACCTCAGCGATGCACAAAAATCTGGCCGTAAAGTCATTACCGTCAACGAGATCTCCTATGCATGGGGCGAACAAGCACTAATTGATAACTTCAGTACTACCATCTGGCGAGGCGACAAAATCGGCATAATTGGCCTCAACGGCTCTGGTAAGACCACTCTACTCAACCTATTGCTCAAAAAACTCGAGCCCAACAATGGCAGCATTATGCATGGCACCAAGCTCGAAGTCGCTTACTTCGATCAGCATCGCGACCAACTCGACGACAAACTAAGCGTCGCCGAAAACGTCCACCCCGCCGGCGAGATGGTGAACGTCAACGGCAAGCCCCGCCACATCCTCAGCTATCTACAGGATTTTCTCTTCACCCCACACACCTCCCGCTCCCCAATCACAAAACTATCAGGCGGCGAGCGCGCGCGCCTACTTTTGGCCAAGCTCTTTCTCCAGCCAGCTAACGTCCTCGTCCTCGACGAGCCAACTAACGACCTCGACATCGAAACCGTCGAGCTTCTCGAGGAGCGACTTCTTGAATACAGCGGCACACTCTTACTAGTCAGTCACGACCGTAGCTTCCTCGACAACGTGGTCACCAGCACCATCGCCCTCGAAGGCAAGGGCGCAATTGAGGAATACGTAGGCGGCTGCGAAGAATGGCTCAAAAGAGAAGAACTTAAAAATACTCCGAAAAAAGGAAAAGGACAAGTATCCAACCCGCCACTCTCCGCGCTCGAAGAACCACCTAAGCGTGGTTTGAACAACAAGGAACGCGAAGCCCTCAAAACACTACCCTCAAAAATTGAGAACTTAGAAATCGATCTAGAGAAACTCTCTAGCCTAATGGCCTCAACCGACTACTATCAAGACCCGCAGAGCGATCTCACTGGTGACGCCAAAAAAGTAGAGGCACTCGAAATCGAAATCCTTAAATCCTACGAACAGCTCGAAAGGCTGGAAACAAATTAAGAGATTTCTAATACAAATACTTCTAACACGAATTATAACCAATAAACGGAGACTCCGAGATTCGCGCCAATTCGATTCGTTTGTAGAGACTTAATGCACTGATTTAAAATGACCGGTTTTAAGATAGCAATCATCGGCGGTGGCGCTGCGGGTTACTTCGCCGCCATCACTGCAGCCGAAGCCAACCCTTCGGCACAGGTCACCATCTACGAGCAGAGCAAGCGGACCTTAACCAAAGTCAAAATCTCTGGTGGTGGCCGTTGCAACGTCACGCATAACTGCTTTGATCCCAACGAACTGACCACCCGCTACCCGAGAGGCGAACATGAATTACTCGGCGCCTTCCACCGCTGGCAACCACAAGACACCATAGATTGGTTCGCCGCACGCGGCGTCGCGATCAAAACCGAACCAGATGGCCGCATGTTTCCGACTACCGACGACTCGCAGACCATCATCGACTGCTTCCACCAGGCCGCCCAAGCCACAGGCGTCCAACTGCGCAAAGAATGCGGCATAAAAAGTATCAAGCAGTCACAAGGCCGATTTATGATCCATCTATCAA
>CALBPO010000374.1 GCA_937899295.1 uncultured Opitutia bacterium | reverse complement strand
CGAAAGAGAGAAGGCAATGGTACGTCAGATCATTAAAGAGGTGTCCCCAGATGTGCTCGTTCTCCAAGAAATGGGTTCGATTGCTTTTCTGGAGGAATTGCGTGCAGACATGGCGCGCGACGGCATTCACTATGACTATTTGGAGCACATGAAGGGCGCAGATCAGAATCGTTACCTTGCGGTGCTTTCTAGACGTGCGCCCAAAGGTGTATTTAAACACAAGGATTTAAATTTTAAGTATTTTGAAGGGCGTGAAGTGGTCAAACGGGGAATGTTAGAGATGACTTTTGAACTGACCTGCGGGTCGAAGTTTCAGCTGTTTGCTTTGCATCTTAAAAGTCGTTACACAGATAAAAAAGAGGACCTGCAGTCTAGCCTGCGCCGTGTTCGTGAAGCCGAGGCTTGCCGGAATCGTATCGTAGAGCGCACACATGATCAGGGCACTGATAAGTATTTAATCGTGGGCGATTTTAATGATCACCCCTCTAGTGCGACTATGCGTCGCTTCTATCGGAGAGGAAACCTTGAGATCGGTGCATTGGTTCCCGCCGCCGATAGTCGTGGCGAGCGATGGACCTATTTCTACGAGAAGGAATCTCGCTACGAATCAGTCGACGGTTTTGTCGTATCATTGGCCTTCATGCCAAAGATAAAGGCGGGGCATGCTATGATTGTGGATACTCTGGGGGCACTCACAGGGAGTGATCATCGCATGGTTTATCTCGATTTGATCGAGTCAGTAGCAGTGCAGGGTAAAAAATGAAATATTATGCAGGAGGGTGATTGTCCCAATCACTGCTTTGGTTTCAGTCTATTTTAGTTCGCTGCCTCCTAGCTTCATATAAACAAACTGCTGCGGCGGCGGCTACGTTGAGCGAGTCCGCCTGTCCCGCCATCGGGATACGGATTTTGTGAGTCGCTTTTTCTAGCCAGTAGTCACTTAGGCCATCGCTTTCGCTACCCATAAAGAGCGCAAGACCTTGCTGGTAGTCTACTTCCCAGTGTAGCTTATTGGTGTCTGGAGTTGTCGCGCAGCAGGCGACTTGTTTTGCGTCTAGCCAATCGGTCAGCGTATCGCGATCAGTCGAAACAATGGGCAAAGCAAAGAGTAGGCCCTGCGAGGAACGGATTGCATTTGGGTTATACAAATCGAGCACACAATCGACCAGTATGACCGCATCCACACCTGCGCCATCTGCGCTACGTAGAATTGCACCCAAATTACCAGGCTTTTCGATCCCTTCGAGCACGAGTAAGAGTGGCGTCTCGTCCAGTAATAAATCGGCGAGCACGTTGCCTTGTTGTATTGCAATCGCGATCAATCCATCGGGCCCTTCTCTGTGGGAAGCTTTCGCAAATGCGTCTGGACTCATTCCGATCACTTGGAACTTACCTGCATCTTTATGTTCAGCAATAAATGTCGCGTGTAAGTCGCTTGGAAAAAAATCATTACAATAATAAAGATGTGTGATCTCTAAGCCCGCAGTTAAGGCATGACCAATTTCACGCAGTCCCTCTATGAGGCAGCGTGATTGACGCTCGCGGTATTTACGCTCGCGCAGCTTGACTAGGTTTTTAACCTGATCGTTTTGTCAACTTTGGATGTAAAGTTCTTCCATGGGATAGAGGCTTTGCGATTTTAGAATTGCAACAGTCCCTAGCATACGGGAGGGCATGTGGATGCAAGTGCCAAAAAATTTCATAGCGGAGCCATTTGAATATCATCGTGAGCTTGAATTCACTATCGCTAGTCTAACTAATCTTG
>CALBPO010000373.1 GCA_937899295.1 uncultured Opitutia bacterium | reverse complement strand
ACGTAGTTCCATAATGCCGCTAATCATGGGATACATGATCTTCACATTACCGTGAGCGCTAGAACGCAATATAGCACGAAGTTGAGTCTTAAAAATAGCTTCGTTTCCAAGGCAAAAGCGGATAGCGCGAAATCCCATAAAGGAGTTATCGTCCTTTACGTTTTCATCGCCAATGGTTTTGTCACCACCTACGTCAAGGGTGCGAATAATTACTGGATGGTCACCCGATGCTTCGACCACTGCGCGATACTCCTCATACTGCACTGCCTCAGGCGGATAGCCGTGGTGACGAAGGAAAATACCTTCCGTTCTGAAGAGACCGACACCCTCCGCGTGCATGGCTTTGACCTGCTCCATTTCTTGTGCACCTTCGACGTTAGCCATCAAGCTGATCGACACACCATCGAGTGTCCGAGCAGGTTCGGAAATAAAGGAGTTAAAAGTATCGTCTCGCTTCTTCCTTTCGGTTGCGAGCTTTCCATATATGAAAAGGCGATCTTCAGTCGGATTGATGACAACAATCCCCTTGTGTCCATCGACTAAAATATGATCACCGCTGACTATTTTCTTGGTGCCGTCGTGAGTGCCGACCACAGCGGGTATTCGTAATGAACGGGCCATAATGACCGAGTGGCTAGTCTTACCACCGCAGTCTGTAACAAAGCCAAGTAGCTTGTTACGATCAAGATCTGCCGCATCCGAAGGCGAGATATCTTCCGAGACAATGATACTCTCAGCAGCTAGCTCGCCGAGGTTCACCTTCTGCATACCGATCAGATTATGCAAAAGGCGTCGAGAAACATCGCCGATATCTGCGACACGCTCGCGGAGATACTCGTCCTCCATTGAACGAAAAAAAGAAATATAGCGCTGTGCGACGTTATTATAGCAAAACTCGATGTTCTTCATCGAAGTCTTCAGCTCCGCCGATACCTCTTCGAGTAGAGCATTATCCTCTAGGACGAGCAAATGGGCATCAAAAATACCAGCTTCGCCTTCGCCTAGGCTCTGGGCTATTTTATCACGCACGTCTGCGATCTCTGCCCGCGTTTCTAGAATAGCTTTATCGAAACGCTCGAGCTCAGCGTCGACTTGATCCTCCTTAATGTCGAAACAGGGAACATCCAACTGCTTTTGCAGGTAAACCACGGCACGCCCATGCGCTACGCCAGGAGACGCAGCGATGCCTTCGAGTATTAACTCTTCTTTGTTATGTGGTTCGGACACAAATAGTAATATTTAGTATGTAGCGGGTGTAACTTAGGTAATAGGGTCTCCTCAGCGAATTGAAGTTTCAATAAAAAATATGCTCGAGCCCCAAGCCTCTTCGCAGATGCCTCGAATCTTCGAAACTTCGCCTGCATCCTGGGCCAAGGCAAAACAGCAGCTACCGCTTCCGCTCATCAAACAAGCAAAGCCTGCTAATCGAAGTTCAGTTAAGAGACATGGGATGGCCAGATACTTACGACCCAGATTGCCCTCGAAGGTATTATGAAGCAGCCCTTCAAGCTTTTTCGTGTCTTTGAACAGGGTCAATCGATTAGCAGCCAGCTCCAAAGATTCATAAACCGAGGGTCTCGATTCGTTAAGCCGATTGTAGGCTACAGCCGTATTAATTGCAAAATCTGGTTTAAACAAAACAACCCTCTGTCCTCGCAGTGCCTTAGATAATTCGACAGGCAAGGCTTCAAGCACCTCGCCACGCCCAGACATCTTCGAAGGGATCGAATCGATAAAAAACGGACAATCTGAGCCAAGCTCTGCAGCAATCGCTCTCAGTCGCTCTTTAGTCAAGCAATCGCCTCTCAATTGATTCATAGCGCACAGGGCCACTGCGGCATTACTACTACCGCCCCCCAAACCGGCGCCCATGGGTATCTGCTTATCTAAATCGAAGTCGAAGTAGATGTTCTCTCCGAGCTCTTCGCGAAACGCCACCGCCGCCTTCACGATCAAGTTTGCTACGCCCGAAGGCACTGCGGAATCACTACACTTTAAACGATCTACACCTGCTTCATTGAGGGAAGCAATTAAAGTATCCCCAAAAACCAAAGACGCCACCACCGAGGTCAACGCGTGAAAACCATCGTTCCTCTGCCCATGTACGGACAGCATAAGATTGATTTTTGCAGGTGATTCGAGTTTCACGGACTTCATAGCAATTATCCTATTAAGAGGACTCCTCCAGTGCTCTACCATGAAATTTTCTACTTTTGCACTTTGCCATCAGCTAAAATCGCTCACTATATCGAAATCATGTCCAAACAAGCGCCCTGCCAACTCATTTTAGCACTCGATCTCGAGACCCGCGAAGAAGCCCT
>CALBPO010000372.1 GCA_937899295.1 uncultured Opitutia bacterium | reverse complement strand
TGAACCCGCAACGTCGCTGGAGCGGCGCTTCGCGCGGCGCGTGCGGCGCTACGTGCGGCGCGTGCCCGGCGCGTGCGGCGCCGCGAGAGCGCCCCCGAGCGAAAGCCCGAGCGATAGTAAGCAGTTTTCTTTTTGCCTGTGAAAACGTTCTTCGCCCCAACTGTTGCCCGCAATTTTTCGAGTAGATCGGGGTAGGGCATAGTCGAAATGTTGAACGCGCTTAATGTTCTAACTCGTAAGTTAGCGTTTTGTCCGCGTGCTTGATGGTGACGTGGTTCTGGCCGTCTGAGCGTACACTGACTTCAGTGCGGCCAATAATTTGCGCGGGTATGCCAAAAGATTCACTTTGGGCGATGATGGCTTCGGCGGCTTTGGGATCGCAGTAGATCTCCATCCGGTGCCCCATATTATAGACGCGGAACATTTCCTCGTCGCTTGTATTGCTAGCATTTTGGATCGCTTTAAAGATCGCAGGTATCGGTAGGAAGTTGTCTTTGATGTGGTGCACGCCTGTGCCGAAGCGGATGCACTTCGTCTGGCCACCGCCAGAGCAGTGAACCATACCGTGGATGCCGTCGCGATTTTCAGTGAGCAGCTTCTTGATGATGGGAGCGTAGGTACGAGTCGGACTAAGTAAAGCGTCTCCGACTGACATACTGGACTCAGGCAGTGGGTCGGTCATCTTATAAGGGCCGCAGTAGAGGTATTGTTTGTCGGTGTTGAGATCGACGGTTTCGGGATATTTTTTTAAGTAGTAATCGCAGAGCAAATCATGGCGCGCGCTGGTTAGGCCGTTACTGCCGATGCCTGAATTTTCGAATGTTTCGTAATTGGCTTGGCCGGACGAGGCGAGGCCGACAATGGCTAGACCAGGTTTAATCTTGGCATTATCAATTACATCGGCGCGATCCATGACGACGACCGCGCAGGAATCGACGGTCACGGTGCCGGTCAAGTCCCCAACGTCGGCCGTTTCGCCGCCGCCGCTGTGGACGCCAACTCCGTATTCACGAAGAGTGCCAAGGAAGTCCTCGGTGCCGGAGATGAGTTGGCCCAGTGCTTCGCCAGGAATGGCTCGGGCGTTGCGGTTAATTGTGCTGGAAATAAGAATGCCGTCAACCGCGCCGACGCAGAGCAGGTCGTCGATGTTCATTACGAGGCTGTCTTGCGCGGTCTTACGGAAGCCCGCGGGGTCACCCGTCTCACGATAGTGCAAGTAGGCGAGGGTGCTCTTGGTGCCAGAGCCGTCGGAGTGGATAATATTACACTTATCCGTTCTGCCGGTGAGGATGTCCGCGCCGATCTTACAAAACGCTCCGGGAAATACACCACGGTCAAGATTGTCCACGACGGCGTGTACTTCGGACTTAGAGGAGGAGACGCCGCGTTGGGCGTAGCGATCGGATGAGTTACTCATGGGAAATGGGAATCTTTCGCGCTGCTATTTAAAACCGTTAATTTACCTAAGTGGGCGTTAATTTTTTATGACTGGGGGATGTATGAATGGAGGCTCTAGATTATGTTGGGGCCACCATGTTTTTCCGGGTGACTATGTGCTACCGTAAGCTTGCTTCTTTGAAATGAAGAATGATTTCCTTGTAATGGTAAGTTGAATTTCAGGTGTTAATGTATTTCAATTAAAGGATTAAATCATCTTCTCACTGGGCGGGTGAAGTGCGGCGATGCGTGCCATGATTCTGCGTGAGGCTTCTAAGTACCTTTCGGGGTGTGTTTTGCCGGGGTCGATCTCGGTGGCGGCCATGGCTTCGCCGTAGGCGATGTGGATGTGCCCGCCGATTTTTGGGGCTTTGTCCGTGCGACCGAAGACTTCGTGGGTGCCAAAGAGGCGGGTGGGGATGACGGTAGCTTTTGATTTGCAGGCGATCATACCCGCACCTGGCTTGGGCTCCATTAGTTGGCCGTCCAATGACCGTGTGCCCTCAGGGTAGATAGCGACAATACCTTTGCATTTGAGTGCCCGAAAGATGGCTTTGAGGGATTTAATGTCAGCATTTTCCCGGGCTACAGGGATAGTGCCGATCTCGCGTAGGGCTTTGCCAAAGAGTCCTTTAAACAGCGTATCGCGGGCAAAGTAGTTGATCGGCCTGTGGATACAGGCCCCGATGGCGGGTGGGTCGTAGAAGCTAACGTGGTTGGCGGCGAAGATGACGGGGCCACACTTAGGCACATTTTGAAGGCCGCTCTGGGTATAATCGTAAAACGTGGTGAAATACCACGCCGCAAGTGTGCGTACGAGTTCGTAAAGTTGTGGGTTCGGAATGGAGCTGTCTGACATTAAACGATGACGGAGGGCGAAAGCCTGGTTAAGATTCGATGTGATGGGTAATTTTTTCGATAACTTCTTCGAGCGTGTGGTGCGCGGTGTCAATTTGGGTGGCTCCCCTAGGGCAGACGAGGGGGGCTGCCTGACGGGTTCTATCCATTTCGTCACGGGCAGCGATGGAGTCGGTTTGCCCTTCTTTAGCTCGGCGAGCGGCTCGTGTAGCCTCGTCGGCGTCGAGGAAAAAACGG